>DATBYI010000122.1:0-3890 GCA_036513815.1 Solirubrobacteraceae bacterium | reverse complement strand
CGGCCAGTTCCTCGAGTTCTTCAACAGCCTGGTGATCGTTGCCAACACGCTCCTCGACCCGCTTGCAGGCGTGGAGGACGGTGGCGTGGTTGCGTCCGCCGAAGGCATTCCCGATTGCGGCCAGGGAGGCGCCGGTGAGTTCACGCGCGAGATAGATGGCGAGTTGTCGTGGCCAGCTCACACGAGCGGCCCGGCTCGGCGAGACGAGCTCTGCGACGGCAAGCCCGTAGTGGCCGGCGACGACGCGCTGGATGTCGTGGACGGTCAGGGTCGTGGTCTGGCGACGCGGATGGATCTCGTCGAGCACCCTCTGGGCGAGCTCGACGTCGATCGGGAGCTGCGTGAGGGAGTGGTAGGCGACGACCCGGATGAGCGCGCCCTCGAGCACGCGGACGTTGTCGGACACCCGCTCAGCGATCAGCTCGAGCACCGCGTCGTCGTCGATGCGGATGCGGTCGAGCGCCGCGCGCTTGCGCAGGATCGCGACGCGCGTGGCGAGGTTCGGCGGCTGGATCACCGCGACGAGGCCCGACTCGAACCGTTCGCGCAGCCGTTCCTCGATCGAGACGAGCTGACGCGGGAGCCGGTCGCACGTGACGACGAGCTGGCGGCCGGTCTCGTAGACGGCGTTGAAGGTGTGAAAGAACTCCTCCTCGGTCTTGGCCTTGCTGGCGAGGAATTGGACGTCGTCGATCAGGAGCACGTCAGCGTCACGATAGGCACGCTTGAAGCGGTCGACCGAGTGTGAGCCGAGGGCATTGATGAAATGGTTGGTGAAGGCCTCGGCCGTCGTGTAGCGAATGCCGGCGCCACCGCCGAAGGCCTGGACGTAGTTGCCGATTGCGTGCAGGAGGTGGGTCTTGCCCAGGCCGGGCGGCGCGTGCAAGAAGAGTGGGTTGTACGCCTGGCCGGGCAGTTCGGCGACCGCAAGCGCGGCGGCGTGGGCCATCCGGTTGCCGTCCCCGATGATGAATTGATCGAAGCTGTAGCGGGGATTGAGGCGCTCGGCGGTGAGGTCGAGGGCTTCGGTCCCGGCCGGCGCTTGCCGGCCGTGCTTCGCGCCGGGCGCGGCGAGCTCGACCTCGGCGTCGCTCCCGAAGACTCGCTTCGCGCAGCCCTCGAGCACGCGTCCGAACCGCTTGGAGACCCAGTCGTAGGTGTCCACGGGCGCGTCGACGACGAGCTTTCCGTCGCTGAGCGATCGCAGCTCGAGGGCTGCCAACCAGATCTCGAACGTTGATTCGCCGACGGCCCGGCGGAGCTCTGCGCGGAGCTCGCGCCAGGCGGCGGTGGGCTCAAGATGCGCGGACAGCGACAAGCAACCCCTTGCGGGACGGAATTCGACGATTGGCGAGGGTGGGGCACCTGGGAGCGCCCCGGGGCGGCGAATATACCAGCGGCGGCTTGGCCACATCGGCCACCTCGGGGGCCTTGGCGCAAAGCGCGAGAAAAAGCGCGACGCGGGGTTTCGGGCCCGGCCGGGGCGCGCCTTCCCGCCGCCTTCCCGCGGTCTTCATCGGTCGCGATCGGCCCTGCGTATACTGGCTTCGAACCCCAGGGCGGGGTCCGGTGAGCCATGAAACGAACCTACCAGCCAAAGAAGCGCAAGCGCGCCCGCACGCATGGCTTTCGCGCCCGGATGCAGACCCGCGCTGGACGCCTCACGCTAAAGCGACGTCGCGCCAAGGGTCGCAAGCGGCTGACGGTCTGATGGTGGGCGTGCCTGGCGCTCGTTCCCGAGCCGGGCGCGCGAGGCTCTCGCGCAGCGCCGACTTCGACCGCGTGTTTCGCCACGGCCGTTCCCACGCCGGGCGCGAGCTCGTGTTGTACGTGTTTCCCCGCGGCGAGTCCGACGAACCCAGGCTCGGCCTGTCGGTGTCGCGGAAGGTCGGCGGCGCGGTTCAGCGCAACCGAGTCAAGCGGCTCCTGCGCGAGGCGTTCGTGCTTGAGGGCGAGCGTCTACCTGCCGGCACCGACGCCGTCGTGGTTGCGCGCCACGAAGCGAACGCTTTAGCTGAGCGTGAGGGTCTGGCCGGAATCCGCCGCGTACTGAGCCAATTGGTCGATCGCGTGGCCGAGCCATCCGCGCGTGCTGATGGTGGGCCCGCGCGTGGTGATGGAGGGCCTGTGGATCGCGCGCCCATGCTTGGGGATCGCGCGCCTCTGCCCGCTCCGGAGCCGGATCTGAGCGCCGCGCCAGAGCCCACCGGGGGGCGGTCGTGAAGGCGCTTCGCTGGATCGCCGTGCTGCCGATTCGGCTTTACCAGCGTCTGCTTTCTCCGCTGTTTGGCGAGCGCTGCCGGTACTACCCCTCGTGCTCGGAATACGCCGCGCAGGCCATAGGAAGATTCGGCATACTCAAAGGGCTTGTCCTGGCCGGCTGGCGGCTACTCCGGTGCAATCCCTGGAGTGATGGGGGATTCGACCCCGTCGAGGACCAGCGGCTATTCAAGCCCCGAGCCCCGGCCCCCAGCGCCTGACCATGCTGCTCCTCACCGCGAACATCTTCCAACCGCTGATCGATGTCTTCGAGGCGGTCCTGAAGTTCTTCCACAACAACGTGGGGATTTCATGGGGTTGGTCGATCGTGCTGCTCACCGTGGTGATGCGGGCCATCCTCGTGCCGCTGACCGTCAAGCAGTTCCACTCGATGCAGCGCATGCAGCGCATGCAGCCGCAGCTCAAGGCGCTTCAGAACAAGTACAAGGACGACAAGCAGCGCCAGCAGCAGGAGTTGATGAAGTTCTACAAGGAGAACCAGATCAACCCGCTCGGATCCTGCCTGCCGCTCGTGGCGCAGCTCCCGGTGTTCATCTCGCTCTTCTACATGCTGCGCCAGGACCTGCGCAAGAACATCTGTCCGCAGACCCAGGCGACCTACCAGGCGAAGTACGCGGCGACGCACCACGTCTCCCTTCAGACGGCCGCCGCTCACACCACCCCGTGCGGCCCGCACAACGGCGCCGGCTTCCTGTTCATTCCAGACTTGACGAACAAGGCGACCGGCATCGTCCTGGTCGTCCTACTCATCCTGTACGTCGGAAGCCAGCTCCTGTCGAGCCTGATGATGTCCAGCCCGATGATGGACCAGACGCAGCGGCGGTTGATGATGGTGCTGCCGCTGTTCTTCGTCGTCATCGTCATCAACTTCCCGGCCGGACTGCTCGTGTACTGGATCACGACCAACCTCTGGACGATGGGCCAGCAGTACACGGTGCGAAAGTTGGTCGGAACTCCACCGCCGCCACCGCCCGCCGACGGCACCACAGGTAGTTCTGGTGGCGGAGGCGGCAAGAGCGACTCCGACGATGGCGGCCCATCCAATGCGGGTCCGAACGGCTCCGGGGGCGGTGGGCTGGGTGGCCTGCTGCGCGGGCGGGCCAAGGAGCCCGAGCCAGCCGCAGTCGCTGCCGGGAGTGGCACGCGCCGAGCCGCGCCACCGCCGCCGCCCAAGAAGAAGAAGAAGCGCTCCGGACGTAGGAGATAGATCGTGGACGCTGACAGCGGCCTCGCCGCATCACGAGTGCAGGAGCTCCTCGAGCGAATCGTCGCCGGCGTGGGCGTCGAAGCGCGCGTGCTCGTCCGCGAGGACGAAGAGGAAGTGCACGCCGACCTCGAGGGCGACGATCTCGGGCTGCTCATCGGTCGCCACGGCCAGATGATCGATGCGATCCAGCACATCGCCTATCGCGTCGCCGCCCGGGGCAGCAACAACCGCAAGCGCGTTGTCGTCGATGCCGCCGGCTATCGCGAGCGGCGCGCGGTGGCGCTCCGCGCCGCCGGCGACCAGGCCGCCGAGGCGGCCGTCCACGACCGCCGGCCGGTCAGGCTCGAGGCGATGACCGCCCTCGAGCGCAAGGTGGTCCACGAGCACCTCAAGACCCGCCACG
>DATBYI010000121.1:0-5777 GCA_036513815.1 Solirubrobacteraceae bacterium | reverse complement strand
TACATCGAGCGCGAGTCCGAGCTCGAGGACATCCTGCTCGGCGACAAGTTCGAGAAGATCGAGATCTTCGATCGTCACAACAAGCCGTTGAAGCTGACCGATACGCGCTGGAAGCGCTTTAACCGGCTGCTCAAGCAGTACGACGGTTGGGCCTCGGCGCTGCGAGCGGCGCACGGGCACGGCGTGATCAACTTCCTGCAGCAGGCGAGGCTGCTCGAGGAGCAGGTCACCGACGTCGAGGGGCTCCTGCGCCACATCGCCAAGGACGGGCAGAACGGTGAGGCCTACCGCGCCGAGCTGCTGTCCGAGAACGAGGACGAGGTCGTCATCCGCACGGTCGAGGCAAAGAGCGGCCTCGCCACCACGCACACGATCCCGCGCGCCACGATTGACGCCGAGGAGTACCACCAGTTGGCCGAGGTCCACAAGGAGTTGGTCGAGCTGGTCGGCACGCCGCCGTTCCATGTGGCCCTGGGCGAGCACAGCAAGGACGCGCCGACGTTCGACGAGCTCCGCGAGGCGGTTCTGGCGATCGCGCAGCGCGGGATCGAGTACTACCGCTTCAAGGGCCTGGGCGAGATGGACGCGCACGAGTTGCGCGAGACGACCATGGACCCCAGCTCGCGGACGCTCGTGCAGGTCACCATGGAGGACGCTGCGTCGGCCGACATGGTGTTTTCGATGCTGATGGGTGACCAGGTAGAGCCGCGCCGGGCATTCATCGAGGAGAACGCGCGGCTCGCGACGTTGGACACGTAGGAGGACTGACTTATGGCATCGATTGACACCATCGGCGGCGGCAACATCGAACCTCGCGGGCTCGAGGACGAGATGCGCTCGGCGTATCTCGACTATGCGATGTCGGTGATCGTCGGGCGCGCGCTGCCCGACGTTCGCGACGGTCTGAAGCCCGTCCACCGCCGGATCCTCTACGCGATGAACGAACTCGGCCTGCGGCCGCCGCGCAAGCACGTCAAGTGCGCGACGATCATCGGCGAGGTCATGGGCAAGTACCACCCGCACGGTGACTCGCCCATCTACGACACGCTGGCCCGGATGGCGCAGGACTTCTCGATGCGCTATCCGCTCATCGACGGGCACGGGAACTTCGGGAACATCGACGGCTGGGGCGCGGCCGCGATGCGCTACACCGAGGCCCGGCTCGACCCGCTCGCCACCGAGATGCTGCGCGACATCGACCAGGAGACGGTCGACTTCGCACCGAACTTCGACGGTTCTAAGCAGGAGCCGCTCGTCCTGCCCGCGCGCTTCCCGAACCTGCTCGTCAATGGCGGTTCCGGGATCGCGGTGGGGATGGCGACGAACATCCCGCCGCACAACCTGCGCGAGGTCGTGGCCGCCACGCTCGCCTACATCGACGACCCCGACATCGACGTCGAGGGTCTAATGAAGTACGTCAAGGGCCCCGATTTCCCGACCGCCGGCACGATCCTGGGACGGGAAGGAATCCGCGACGCGTACGCCACCGGACGCGGGCGCATCCGCGTGCAGGCCAAGGCCCACATCGAGCCGATCGGCCAGGGCAAGGAGGCGATCATCGTCACCGAGCTGCCGTTCCAGGTTCGCAAGGGTGGCGACGGCGGCGTGATCGAGAAGATCGCCACGCTCGTCCACGAGAAGAAGGTCTCCGAGATCAGCGACATCCGCGACGAATCCGACCGCAACGGGATGCGGATCGTGATCGAGCTCAAGCGCGACGCGATCCCCAAGGTCGTGCTCAACAAGCTGTTCAAGCACACCTCGATGCAGCAGACGTTCGGCGTGAACATGGTCGCGCTCGTCGACAACGTGCCGCGCACGCTGTCGCTGCGCGAGGTGATCGGCCACTACGTCGACCACCAGCGCGAGGTCATCGTTCGCCGCACCCAGTACGAACTGCGCCGGGCGGAGGAACGCGCTCACGTCCTCGAGGGACTGCTGATCGCCCTCGCCAACCTCGACGAGGTCATCGCGCTGATCCGCGGGTCCCAGACACCCGAGATCGCGCGCAACGGTTTGGTCGAGCGGTTCGAGCTGACCGTCGTGCAGGCGCAGGCGATCCTCCAGCTCACCCTGAGCCGGCTGACCGCGCTCGAGGCCGACAAGATCAAGCAGGAGCACACGGATCTGGTCGAGCGGATCAAGGAGCTGCGCGAGATCCTGGGCGACGAGAGCCGCGTCATGGCGCTGATCAAGGAGGAGCTGGCCGAGATCGCCGAGACCTACGGGGACGACCGGCGCACTGAGATCGTCCACGCCGAGGGCGAGATCGACATCGAGGACCTGATCGCCGATCAGCAGATGGTCATCTCGATCACTCACTCGGGCTACATCAAGTCGCTCCCGCTCTCGACCTACCGCCAGCAGCGCCGCGGCGGCATCGGGGTCACCGGCATGGAGATGAAGGACGACGACTACATCGAGCACCTGTTCGTCTCCTCCACGCACGACTACCTGCTGTTCTTCACCAACCGCGGAAAGGTGTACAGGCTCAAGGTGTACGAGCTGCCCGAGGCGTCGCGCACAGCGCGCGGCCGCGCGCTTGTCAACCTGCTGCCCCTGCGGGAGGGCGAGCGCGTGCAGTCGGTGCTGGCGACGCGCGATTTCACCGAAGGCCAGTACCTCGTGTTCGCCACGCGCAAGGGGATGGTCAAGAAGACAGAATTCCTCGCCTACAACACCCCGATCAAGGCCGACGGGATCATCGCGATCAACATCCGTGACGACGACGAACTCGTCGCCGTGCGCCGCACGAGCGGGCACGACGACATCATCATCGTCTCTCGCTCGGGACAGGCGGCGCGGTTCAACGAGACCCAGGTCCGCCCGATGGGCCGCGACACGAGCGGCGTGCGCGGGATGAACGTCTCGCAGAAGGGAAACGCGGTGCTCGCCATGGACGTGGCGCGCGATGACCAGGAGCTGCTCGTCGTGACCGAGAACGGCTACGGCAAGCGCACCCCGATCCCCGACTATCCGGTCAAGGGGCGCGGGACGATGGGCGTCAAGACGATCACGCTGACCGAGAACAAGGGCGCGCTGGCCGGCGCCCTCGTCGTGCGCGAGCACCAGGAGCTCGTGTTCATCTCCCAGAACGGGATGGTCCAGCGTACGTCTGTCCGCGGCATCAACCGCTACGGCCGCGCGTCGCAGGGCGTGAAGGTGATGAACATCCGCGAGGACGACCAGGTGAGCGCGGTGGCGCTCGTGGTCGAGTCCGACGCGCAGACCGCCGCGGCGGTCGCCGAAGACGAGTCAGACGAGTAACGCTGCCCGGGTCGCCGGGTCGCCGGGTCGCCGGGTCGCCGGGTCGTCAGGGTCGCGCCCGCGCGCTCACGCACGCCCGCGATGAAGCCAGGCTCTCCTAGGGCGGTTCACCCCCGGACACGGATTCTGCGCCCCGCAGGGCGGAACCGCTCAAGCCCGCGGCCCGGATTACCGATATGCGGCTAAATGGGACTCAAGGGGTCAGAGCTGCGGCTAATGGGACCGCACGCCACCCCGGGGGGCGGCCCGACCCGCGGCATCCCGCGCGCCGGCCACGGATCACGGCGCCTAGCCTCGGCGCTGGTCGTCGGCTGGTTGCTGGTGATCGCGGTTGGCGGCTGGGCGCTCGTCAACTCCCAGAGCAGCAGCCGGCGCGCCGTGGCGGGACGCGTCGTAAGTCGGACGCAGTACTCGGCCTCGTTCATCTCGCTCTATCTGCGAGACCTGCTCGCTCGCGATCGAGCTGCCGCGCAGGCCTGGCTCTCGGGCGCTCACGTCAGCCGCGCCACCCTTGAGAACACCTCGGCCGCGCTCGGACTGCGGGCTGCGGCGCTGACTGACGCGCACGCGCCCGCCGGGGCGTCCGCGCCGCGCATCTCTCTGGGCGAGGTCGGCGGAAAGCCGGCGATCGTTTTCGCCGTCGACTATGCGACGCCGTCGGGCGAGCGCGAATTCAGCGGGACGTACGCGATGTCGGACACGGCCCTTTCGACCGTCCTCGGCCACACGTTTGCCATGCCCGGCTGGAGGGCTTCGCTGATCGATTCCCATGGGGCTCGCGTGTCGGCCGGCCCGGGAAGCGACGACGCGAACCCACTCCACTTCAGCGCCGCGGTGCCCGGGATTGAATGGAAGCTCGCCGTCACCGTCCCGCCGAACGAGCTCTACGGCTTCTTCGAGGGCGCGGGCCGGTGGGTCGCGTGGCTCGCCCTCGCCGGCCTGGGGGCGGCGGGCTTGGCGGTCATCTTCCTCTTCGTTCGCCTGCAGCGCCGCCGGGCGCAGCTGGGCATGCTGAACGGCGAGCTGGCCCGGCTGGCCGCGGTCGACCCGCTGACCGGCCTGCGCAACCGTCGCGAGATCGAGCAGTACCTGTCGGAGGCGCTCAGCGCGGCGCGCCGGCACGAGCTGGCCCTGTCGCTGCTCGTCATCGACGTCGATCACTTCAAGACGTTCAACGACCGTTTCGGCCATCAGCAGGGCGACGCCATCCTGGCCCACACGGCGCGAGCGCTCGACGGTGCGCTCCGGGCCGAGGATGCGATCGGCCGCTGGGGCGGCGAGGAGTTCCTCGTCGTTCTCCCGGGGACCGACGAGGACGGAGCGATGAGCGTGACCGAGCGGCTGCGGACGGCCCTCGCCACCGACCAGCCGCCCGAGGCGCGGGAACACGAGCTGCCGGTCACGATCACGATCGGCCTCGCGGAGTGGCGCCAGGAGACGGTCGGAGAGCTCATCAACCGAGCCGACGGCGCCCTCTATCAGGGCAAGGCCGCGGGCCGCGACACGGTGCACGTGAGCGGCGTGCGCCCGTCCGCCGCGCAGGCACCCGACCCGGTCTGATTCTCCGCCGGGAAATTTGCCTGGCGGGGGCTGATCACGCCCGCGTCATTCGCTAATCTGATCATCACCAGAGAAAGGAGGTGGTCCGACTGTCTGAAAGTACTTGCGGGACCCTGGAGGTGTCCGGCCGCTAAGTCGGAGGCTGACCCCGCCTAGCGGAGTCCCCCCGAGACACCGCCGCTGCGAGCGCCGGGATTCGTCCCTCCGGCATGCACCAGCTCGTAACGGCAAGTGCCAGCGAAACAGTATGTGGAGGGCGCCGTGGTCGAACGGCGCCCTTCACGCTTTTAAGGGGTGGGGTCGGGTGCGGCGGCCTGGTCCGCAACCGCGCCCTTCCAGTTCCGACGTTCGCAAGGGTTCAGACGGATCGGGCGCGAATGTTGCGGGCCCAGGCACCGCACCCTCCCGATCAACGTGGCGGTGGGCGTCGTTGACCACCGGCTTGGGAGAAGCTTGGTTAGCGGGGCGTCTCGGCGCCTCGACGGGCCGGCATGCCTAAGTCGGCACGCGGCGGGTCATCGGATGGGCGTGACGAGCTGCGCATGTGGGGCGTGCGTAGGTCGACACGGCGCGGCGGGAAGTCGCGAAGCGTCGTGTTATGCAGGCCCTGCGCTCAGGTGGTGGGGCCGGGTCAGGTTGGGAGGGCGAGGCCGACTAGGTACGTGGCGCCACCGACGATCGCGCCTGCGAGTGTCATCTCGAGGCCGGCGGACCACCAGGTGCGCAGGGTGACGAGTGACTTCGCGGCGCCGACGAGGAAGTGGGCGATGAGCGAGACGATCGCTGCGATGACGATCGCCACCGTGCCCGTGGTGAAGATGAACGGGATGACGGGGACGATCGCGCCGAGGCCCGTCGAGATGCCCGCGGCAATCGCTGCCTGGGACGGATCGCCCCTTTCGCCGGTTATCCCGAACTCCTCGGCGGAGAGGGCGCGGAGCATCGCGTCG
>DATBYI010000120.1:0-3112 GCA_036513815.1 Solirubrobacteraceae bacterium | reverse complement strand
CGTCTGGGCCTGCCGTCGGGCCTCGCGGCGAAGCTCCCGCCGAACATCGCGAATCTCACCATCTTCAAGTCCGACCAGCTGAAATTCGTCCAGAAGGCCGGCAACGCGGTCCAGGGGCTGGCGCTGTGGCTGACGATCCTCGTGCCCGTGCTCTACGCGCTCGCGCTCCTGCTTGCCAGGGGCCACCGGCGCCGCACGCTGATGACGATCGGCTTCGCGGGCGTGTTCGCGGGCGTCCTCGTTCTCCTCGGCCGCTCGATCCTCGAGTCGCAGATCCCGAACTCGATCACCAACGACGACGCGCTGCGGCCGACCGTCAAGGCGACGATCGCGATCAGCACGTACATCCTCAGCGACGTAGCCGGCGCGGTTGTCTTCATCGGGGTCCTGCTCGTCCTCGCGGCATGGTTCGCCGGGCCGGCCCGCCCAGCGCTGCTGGCGCGGCAGGGGATGGCTCCCTTCCTGCGCGAGCGCGTCGAAGCCAGCTACGCGATCGTGGTGGGCCTGCTGGTCCTCTTATTCATCTGGGACCCGATCCCCGCGACGAGCAAGCCGGCCGGGATCATCGTGTTCATCGTGCTGGCGCTATTCGGCACGTGGCTCCTGATCCGCCAGACCGCCGAGGAGTTCCCCGAGGCGCGTTCGGGCGCCGCTACCCAGGCGGTCCGGGCCCGCATGGCGAGTATGCGCTCGCGTCCTGCGCAACCCCACAACGGCTCGCCCCCCCTCGCCCCGAGCACGATCCCCGAGCAGCTCAAGCAGCTCGCCGACCTGCGCGACCACGGCGCGATCACCCCCGAGGAATACGAGACCGCCAAGGCGCGGCTGCTTCGTGGCTAGGGGACAGGGACGGCCAGCGAACGATGCCAGCAGCGTGACGCGGGCCGGGGCCGTGAAGTCGTACGGCGAGGAGATGACCTGGAACCCGCAGGCACCACGGTTTCGCCTGCTGCACGTGCTGCTGTCGTGGTTGATCGCCAGCGTGTCGGTGTTCATCGCCGCCGCGATCGTCCCGCACGTGAGCGTCGGCAGGTTTTCAGACGCCGTGGCCGCGGCGGTGCTGATCGCGGCGTTGAACTCCGTCCTCCCTCCCGTGATCGCGGCGCTGCGGTTGCCGTTCACGCTCGCGCTCGGCTTTGTGCTCGTGCTTGTGCTCGACGCGCTGATGCTGGTGCTCGCATCGCACGTCTCGACGAGGACGATCAGAGTCGATTCGTTCGGCTGGGCGCTCGTCGCATCCGTCGTCATCGCCGCGTCGATGCTTGCGCTCGAGGTCATCTTCGGCGCCAACGACGACGACACGTACGCGCTCCGCGTCATCCGGCGGATCGCGCGGCGGCAGGGGGGCACGGTCCGCACCGATGCCCCCGGGATCATCTTCTTGGAAATCGACGGCCTCGCCCGTCCCGTCCTCCAGCGGGCGATTCGCGATGGCAACGTGCCGCACATCGCCAGCTGGGTCAGGGCCGGCACCCATCGACTGGATGAATGGGAGCCCGACCTTAGCTCGCAGACGGGCGCCAGCCAGGCGGGGATTCTGCTCGGGTCCAACGACGGCATCCCGGCCTTCCGCTGGGTCGAGAAGGCCACGGGGAAGGTGATGAGCTGCTCCTCGCCTGATGACTGCGCCGAGATCGAGCGCCGGCTGGCGAACGGCAACGGGCTACTCATCAACGACGGCGCCAGCCGCGGAAACCTCTTCTCCGGCGAGGCGGCTGCGGTGATCCTGACCGTTAGCCGGATGGGTGCCGAGAAGAAGGCCAATCCGGGCTACCGTGCGTTCCTGGCGAACGGTTTCAACGTGACCCGGCTGCTCGTGCTCTTCTTCTGGGAGGCCGTGCTCGAGAAGCTCGCGGCGATACAGCAGCGACGGCGCGAGGTCTGGCCCCGCGGATTCCGCGGCGGGAAGTACCCATTCCTGCGGGCCGCGCTGTGCGTAGGCGTGCGCGACCTGATCGTGTTCGGCGTGCTGACCGACATGATGCGCGGACGCCCTGCCGTGTATGCGACCTTCTCGAGCTACGACGAGGTCGCCCATCATTCCGGCCTGGAGCGGCCCGACACGCTCGAGGCACTGCGCAAGCTCGACCAGCAGTTCGGACGGATCGAGCGCGCCCGGCGCTTCGCGCTCCGTCCGTATGAGCTTGTCGTGCTCTCGGACCACGGCCAGACCCAGGGAGCCACGTTCAAACAGCGCAATGGGTATGACCTGCAGGAATTCGTCGAGCGCTCGATCTCGGACGGCAAGGTTGCGCGTATGCGGACCGGCGACGAGAACGACGCCGCGGTCGGGCATGCGGTGGCAGAAGCCACCGGGCGTAGCAATGCCCAGAGCGGCGAAAGCGTCGGGGATCGCGATGTGATCGTGCTCGCGTCGGGGAACCTGGGGCTGATCTACCTGATGGACGCACCCCGCCGGCTGTGCCTGGAAGACATCAACGAGCGCCACCCGCACTTGATCGACGCGCTGCGCAAGCATCCACACATCGGGTTCCTGCTGGTCCGCTCGCGGGAACGCGGCCCGGTGGTACTCGGCGCGCGAGGCACGCGCTACCTGGACGGGAACGCGGTGGACGGTGAGGATCCCCTGGCGCCGTTCTCACCCGGCGCGGCGTCCCACCTGCTGAGGACGGATGGGTTCGAGAACGTGGGCGACATCATGGTCAACAGCTTCTACGACCCGGACCTCGAGCAGGGCTGCGCGTTCGAGGAGCTGATCTCGTTCCACGGCGGGCTCGGCGGACCGCAGACCGAACCGTTCATCCTCCATCCGGTGACGCTTCCGATGCCGGAGGACCCGATCGTGGGAGCTGCCGCTGTCCACGACGTCCTGGTCGGCTGGCGCCGCTTGCTCCACGGCCAGCAACTCCCGGTGGCGGTGCAGATCAGCCAGTAGAACCAGCTTAGGGCTTATCCCTAAGCTGGTTCGATTGGTCGTCGCTGATCGTGGCCAAGACCGTTTCCGGCCCGATGATCAACCCAGGATTTTCGCCTTCTGTTGCGCGAACTCCTCGTCGGTCAGGATGCCCTGCTCGTGGAGCTTTCCGAGGTCCTGGAGACGAGCGATGTCGTCAGAGCTGGTTCCGGTCGCCGCCGGAGCGGGAGGGGGCGC
>DATBYI010000119.1:0-2359 GCA_036513815.1 Solirubrobacteraceae bacterium | reverse complement strand
GTGCACGTGGTACTTGCCCTCGGCGTCGCGAGAGATCGCCGCGACCTGCTCGGCCTGGATGATCAGCTCCGACTGCAGCTCCGACACCGTCTGCATGGCCTGCTCCGCGGTCGTCTGATCGGGATAGCCAATCGCAACAAGCGTTGCCATCTACTACATCTCCTTTCGGATGAGTGATTCCCGGCTCGGCGACGGTCCTCGAACCGCAGTCGAACCGGGCACGCGTGGATCCGCGCGCCGTTCGGAGCATCCGACAATCCCTGGGCGTGGTCATCACCCGATCGGGGTGAGGCCGGGACTCGCGAGAGCCATCACCTCATCCGGATGATGCGGCTGGTCGGTGGGCACGGGAGCGTTAAGCGCCGAAACTCTGGCGGTGCGCGCGCCAGCGACGCGAGGAAGCGAGGATCCGATGAGCGTGATCACCAAGCGGGACGGCGCAGACGACTCTGCGCTTGTGTTCGAGCAGCGCGTTAGAGATCTGTGTCACGTCGAGATCTTCGAGCACGGCACGGGCAGCGAGGTCGCGTATGACCTGATCGCCAACGAGCTGCTGCTAGACGGGAGCGCGCGGCTCAACCTGGCCACTTTCGTGACGACCTGGATGCCGCCCCAAGCCGCCCTGCTGATGGGTCAAACGGCAGACAAGAACATGATCGACAAGGACGAGTACCCGCAGACGGCGGAGATCGAGCGGCGCTGCGTGAACATCATCGGCCGCATGTGGCATGCACCCGGGACCGGCGACGTGACCGGTACCTCCACCACCGGCTCGAGCGAAGCGGCGATGCTCGGCGGAATGGCGCTGAAGTGGCGCTGGCGCGAGCGGATGAAGGCGGCCGGCAAGCCGACCGACCGTCCGAACCTAGTGACGGGCACCAACGTGCAGGTCTGCTGGGAGAAGTTCTGTCGCTATTGGGAGGTCGAGCCGCGTCTGGTGCCGATGGAGGGTGATCGGTTCCATCTCGGAGCCGAGGAGGCCGTCGCGATGTGTGACGAGAACACGATCGGCGTGGTGGCCGTGCTCGGCTCGACGTTCGACGGCAGCTATGAGCCGGTGAGCGAGATCTGCTCCGCGCTCGATCAGCTGGCGGCGACCGGGGGGCCCGACGTGCCGGTGCACGTCGATGCCGCCTCCGGAGGTTTTATCGCGCCGTTTGTCCAACCAGATCTCGAATGGGACTTCCGTCTTCCGCGCGTCCAGTCGATCAATGCCTCCGGGCACAAATACGGGCTGGTATATCCGGGCGTGGGCTGGGCGATCTGGCGCGAGAAGGCTGCGCTGCCGGAGGATCTCGTGTTCGACGTCAACTACCTCGGCGGCTCGATGCCGACGTTCGCGTTGAACTTCTCCCGGCCCGGAAGCGAGGTCATCGCGCAGTACTTCATGTTCGTGTCGCTCGGTGCGGACGGGTATCGCGCCGTCCAGCAGGGATCGAGCGCGGTTGCCCAGCACATTGCGCGTGGGGTCGCTGAACTGGGGCCATACCAGTTGATCACCGACGGCAGTCAGCTGCCGGTGTTCGCCTTCACGGTGGCGCCCGACGTCAAGAACTACACCGTATTCGACGTATCCGCGTACCTGCGCGAACAGGGCTGGCTCGTGCCGGCCTACACGTTCCCCGAGAACCGCCAGGACCTGTCGGTTCTGCGCGTGGTGGTGCGAGCCGGCATGTCGCACGACATGGCGGACCTATTCCTCGGCGCGCTGGGCAAGCAGACCAAACGGTTGCAAGCGCTCAAGTCGCCGCTGCCGGAGCGATCTGAGGAGGACACCGCGGCGTTCAAGCACTGATCCTGACACCGCGTCGCGCCGGGGAAGCTGACGTCGTGGCCGCCCTGGCGCTAGCGGTGGTCGGGATCGCGCTGCTCGACTCGCTGAACCCGTCGCTGATCGTCGCGGACGTGTACCTGACGCTTGGTCCGCATCCGTTGCGCCGGACGCTTGGGTTCCTGATCGCGGCCTTCGTCGTGACGCTGGCCGGGGGACTGGCGATCGCCCTCGGGTTGGGCGACCTGATCCTGTCGGTCCTGCCCAGCCTGTCACACACCGTGAAGTGGGACGTGCTCACGGCGGTCGGCGTGCTGCTCATGTGTGCCGGCGTGGTGATCTGGTGGCGGCGCGGGGCGCTCGGCGCACGAGGGCCGGCCTCAAGTGGGGAACGGCGCCCGAGCGAGTCGGGGGTGGTGCTGGGGGCCGGAATCGCCGGCGTCGAGTTGCTCACGGCGTTCCCCTACTTCGCCGCGATCGCCATGGTGCTCGGTGCGTCCGTCTCGCTCACCGGCAAGGTGTCTCTACTCGTCCTCTACAACGTCGTCTACGTCCTGCCGCTGATCGTGATCGTGATCGTCTGCGCAG
>DATBYI010000118.1:0-2298 GCA_036513815.1 Solirubrobacteraceae bacterium | reverse complement strand
CGAGATGCTGATGGGAATCGGCAACCTGACCGAGCTGACCGAGGCCGACTCGACCGGAGTCACCGCGCTGCTGATCGGCTTCTGTCAGGAGGTTGGGATCGGCGCGGTGCTCACCACCGAGGTGATCGGCTGGGCGCACGGCGCGGTCCGCGAGACGGTGCTCGCGGCCCAGATCATGCACCTGGCTCAGCGCCAGGCGCGGCCGCCCAAGCACATCGACTCGGGCCTCGTCACGAGTAAGGACGAATCGATGCGCGCACCCGCCGAGGAAGAACTGCGCGACATGCACGCTCAGGTCAACGATCGCAATTACCGCCTGTTCGCCGACGCGGACTGGCTTTACGCGTTCAACGACGAGCGCTTCATTCGAGAGACCAACATGTACGCGGTGTTCAACCAGCTTGGCGTCGACGAAGCCCCGCACGCGTTCTACCTCGGCAAGGAGCTGATGAAGGCGACGATCGCGCGCGGCCTCGGCAAGAACTACCGCCAGGAGGGCCCTTTGGACTGGGGCATCTTGAGCTTTCCTGAACCTCGACGGGAGGAGATCGACTGATGCAGAAGATCCTGATCCAACTCGACACGGACCAGCACCCCAGCCCCTTCGACGCGATCGCCGCCTACGACGCGGACGTCGATGTCGTGCTCGGCTTCGGCGAGATCACACCGGACAACCTCGCCGACGTCGTCCAGGGGGCGATCTTCCCGCGCGGCCCCGACGGCCTGAAGAACACCGCCTTCTGGGTCGGTGGGTCCAAGGTGCGCGACGGCGAGGCAGTGTTCGACGCGGCCCAGAAGCTGTTCTTCGACCCCTTCAGGCCGTCGATCATGCTCGACTCGGACGGCTCCAACACGACGGCGGCGGCCGCCGTGGCACGCGTCCGCGGCGCGGTCGACCTGAAGGGCGCCGACGCGGCCGTGGTCGGGGTCGGACCGGTGGGCCTCCGCACAGCGGAGCTGCTGCGCCGGGAGGGCGCCGAGGTCACGATGCTCACGTTTCCGCCCGACGTGATGAAGGGCGGCTACCGCCGCGCGTCGGGGGTAGCCGTCGCGCAGGAAGCAGAGTTCGAGGTCGTCGAGCCGGAATCGAGCGACGAGCTCGACGCCGCCCTCGCCGGCCGGACCGTCGTCTTCGCCGCCGGGCCCGCGGGCACACAGATCGTGCGGCGCAGCGGCTGGGCGCAGGACGGCGTGCGCGTCGTGGTGGACTACTCGGCGGCCGATCCGGTGGGGGTCGAAGGCGTCGACCGCGGCGACGACCTCGCCGAGGAGGACGGTGTCCTCAAGCTCGGCGCGCTCGCCGTGGGCGGGCCGAAGATGAAGCTGCAAAAGGCGTGCGTGAAGCGCCTTTTCGAGAGCAAGGGCACGGTGCTCGATCTCGAGGGCGTCTACGACGTCGCGCTCGAGGCGCTGTGACTTATCCGCGGGATTTCGAGAAGACGAACTTGCCCATCGGTCCGTCGAGCGGGCCGTCCGGCTCAGGCCGCCACAGGATCGTGTCCTCGATCTTCCGCGCCAGCGTGAAGTCCTTGTCGGTGATCCCGCCGGCCGAGTGCGTGGCCAGCTTGACCCACAACTTGCCCCACGTGACGCTCAAATCCGCGTGATGGCCGGCGGCCTCGCACAGGTAACCGACGGCGTTGACCGCCATCAGCGTGGTGGGCCAGCCGTCGGTGTTGTACTTGCGCCGGATCCACTTGTCCTCGTAGTACCACTCGTCGAGGCCGTACTCGGACAGCTTCGCGGGGATCTCGTCCTCCCCGTAGGTACGGGGCTTGTCCTCGGTTGCGCTCATACCTGGATGATAAGGCGCCGCCGTCACGCGCTACCGACCAATTTCCTAAGGCGCCGCCGTCACGCGCCGCCGACCCATGTCCCATGCCTCGGGTAGCGGGCGTCGACCCCGGAACCGTGTCGTTCGACCTGTGCGTGCTCCAGGACGGCGAGCCGGTCCTCGAGGAAGTGTTCGCGACCTGGCGGTTGAGCGAAGACCCTGCGCTGCTGCTGCAAACGCTGGCCGAACACGGCCCCTACGCCGTCGTCTACGGGCCGAGTGGCTACGGCGTCCCGCTCCTGCGCGCGGACGAGGTCGGGGAGCGCCAACTGGCCGAGATGGTGCTCGTGCGCGAGGATGAGGCGCACGCAGACGCCGGCGTGGGTGGGATGCGCTCGCTGCTGCGGGCGCTCACGCGCAGCGGCCTGCCGGTCGTGTTCGGTCCTGGCGTCATCCACCTGCCGTCGGTGCCACGCCACCGCAAGTACAACCGGATCGACCTGGGTACGGCCGACAAGGTCTGC
>DATBYI010000117.1:0-2489 GCA_036513815.1 Solirubrobacteraceae bacterium | reverse complement strand
CGGACGCCCCCTGGCTGCGATCGTTCACGATGCCGCGCTGCGAGACGAGCCACAACTCAAGCAGGCAGTGGCTGAATACGCGTCGATGGCGCTCGAGAACGAACGGCTGTCGTCCGAGCTGAAAGCGTCCCTGCGCGAGGTACGCGAGTCGCGTGCTCGGATACTCGCGGCCGCTGACAGCGAGCGCCGCCGGATCGAACGTGACCTTCACGACGGCGCGCAGCAGCGGCTAGTTGCGCTCGGGATCCGACTGAGGATCGCCGAGGAGGCCGTGGGTGAGAATCCTGATCGGGACCGTGAGCGTCTCCACGCCCTAGGGGATGAGCTGACCAAGGCGCTGGAGGAAACAAGAACGCTGGCGCGCGGTATCTACCCGCAGCTGTTGGCCGAGCGAGGTCTCACGGCCGCACTTCAGTCAGCCGCGCGCGGCGGTCCGATCGACACGATCGTCGTGCACAACGGTATCGGGCGCTACTCGGGGGAAGTCGAAAGCGCTATCTACTTCGTCTGCCTGGAGGCGCTTCAGAACGCCCTGAAACATGCCGCGGGAGCAACCGCGGTAACCATCGCTCTCACCGACCAAGACGGCTTACTGACGGCCGAGGTCCGGGACAACGGAGTTGGCTTCGACCCGAAGCAAACCGAGCCGGGGGTAGGTCTGACGAGTATGAAGGACCGACTGGGAGCCGTCGGAGGAACGCTGAGCGTGATTGCGGCACCCGGCGGCGGCACCCTGGTGCGCGCCCAGCTGCGCCACCAGAGCGCCCCTAATCAGGCTGACCGTACGCGGACCAAAGGCGACGGAGCAGCGCGGGTCCAAAGTCCTGCTTGAGGACGAACGCAGCCGCCCCCGAGGTCGACAGCGCCGAAGCGAGTTCGGTCGGTTCGTCGAGGGAGATCAGCACGACGACGGCATGAGGATGGTCTTTGCGTATGCGCCGTGCGGTCTCGATGCCGTCCATGTCCGGCATGCGCAGATCGACCAGCACGAGCTCGGGTTCGAACTCATTCACGAGCGACAGCGCCTCGCTACCGCCGGCAGCCTCTCCGAGCACGAAGAATCCCGGCGTTGAATCGATCAGCTCGCACGCCGCCTCTCGGAAGACAGGCTGGTCGTCCACGGTCAGGACCCCCACTCCGGACGAGTGCCGTGCAGCACGTTGATGGGGCGAAGTTCGGGCCATGCTCTCGTGGCCTCGGGACGGTCCTTCCGGTCGACTCTCGATACGCACGGTCGCACCTCTGCTACCCGAGGGCAATGGGGCTCACTCGTGTTTGTCAGGCGGTGTACACCAATCCCCTAGCCCTCCCTAATGGCGGTGCACCAGGTATCCGTAACGGTGGTGGAAGCCGTGCCAGAACCGGTGCGAGCCGGTTCTCATACCGTGGAGCGAACGGGTCACGACAGGTCCGGATAGCTTCCACGCGACGGCGATCGCCACGAGCGTGCCGAACATGGGCATCTCGCCCGGGCCCGCACCCGCGACCATGCGGCCGAGCTCCCTGACGGTCCCGGCGCCGAGCGCGATGTCAGAGTGACTCGGGCCGGGGATGCCTCGGACCTGTTCCGCGCGAGACCGGGCGGCCTCGACCACCAACACAACGAAGACCAGGGTGGCGAAGTTCGCCTGCTCGCGAGAGACTCCGAACACCCGCGCGAGTGCGCGGTAGCGGGCCTCATTCAGCAGCAGATAAATGACCCCTAGATCCGATTCGAGGAGTCTGCCGCCCGATTCCTCCATGGGGCGAGGCGTCATGGCGCACTCGCCCCGGGCGCTCTGCGCCTACGGCTTCTCCCGCCTGCGCCGGCGCGCACGCCCGCGCCTCCATGATGGTGCAGGAATCCCATGGCCAGTCCTTTCGGTCCTTACCGGGAGCACTCCCCCGGTCCGGTGATCCAACCAGGCGCGGCCGCGCCGTCCATCACCCGAACCAGGTGAACATTTGGCCGATGACTCATGGGAGGCTGGCCGAGCAACCCTCCTAGTTGGGCGGTTTCTCGACCAGGTTTAGGGACGCGGTTCCGGTCCTCGTGAGGAGGCCACAACGAATCGCGACGCGCCTGCGAAAGTCCCGCAAGTGAGCGGCTTTCTCGCGCTCGTGGAGTTGGTCAGGCTGCGGTGGTAGCCACGGCGACGACGGGCTCCACGACGGTTTCCGGACTCGTGCTGATTCGACCCGCGACGACCCGATCGGTGATCGCCCACGCGGCGTAGCAAATGGAGCCGACGGTGCCGGTCACGGTCAGCAGCACCCCGGCGGCGGCGGTCGCGGCGACGCCGAAGGTGCCGAGGATCAGCACCGCGGCAGCCGGCCCGATACTCGGTCCGACCGGAAGCTGACCGAGGGTGAACATCGCGATGAGTAGGGCCATCGCGTCAAAGACCGAGACATTGACGCCGATCGCGTGAAGCATCAGCCAGTTGCGCGCGACCTGGGCGCACACCGCCAACACCGTGAACGCGATCAGGCGGCCGCGACCCTTGTTA
>DATBYI010000116.1:0-14359 GCA_036513815.1 Solirubrobacteraceae bacterium | reverse complement strand
TTCAAGATGAACCCGCCGCTCCGCGCCGAAAGCGACCGACGCGCGCTGGTGGAGGCCCTGGCGAGCGGGACGATCGACTGCGTGGCCACCGACCACGCGCCGCACGCGAGCCACGAGAAGGAGGTCCCGTTCGAGCAGGCGCCGATGGGGACGACCGGACTCGAGACCGCGTTCGCCTCCCTCTACACCGAGCTCGTCCTGTCCGGCGAGCTCGAGCTCGACACCGTGGTCGAGCGCATGACCGCGGGTGGCGCCCTGTACGGGCTAAGCACCCCCCGCGTCGCGCGCGGCCGTCTCGCGAACGTGTGCCTGGTCGACCTCGACGCCCGCTTCGAGGTGGGTGCCGACGGCTACGCCAGCCGCTCGGCCAACTGCTGCTTCCACGGCCGCACGCTGCGGGGCAGGGTCCTGGTGACGGTGGCGGCCGGCACGCTCGCGTTCCGCGCCCCGGTCCTTACCGCGGCGCCGGCTAAGGCGCCGGCCGTCCGGTGAAGACCGCGACCGCCTACGTCCTGCTCGAGGACGGCGCCCGGTTCGACGGGCTGGCCTGTGGTGCGGCCGGCCACGCCGTGGGTGAGATCGTGTTCACGACCTCGATGTCCGGCTACCAGGAGGCGGTGACCGACCCGAGCTACGCCGGGCAGCTGCTCACCTTCACCTATCCCCAGATCGGCAACTACGGGGTGTCCGAGCCGGCGATGGAGTCAGACCGCATCCACGCGCGCGCGGCGATAATGCGCGCGGCGGTTGATCGCGACGACGCCCCCGGAGCGACTCACGGCTGGCTGCGATGGCTGAGTGAGAATGGCATCCCGGCCATCACCGACCTCGACACACGCGCGCTCGTGCGCCACATCCGCGACCGCGGCGCGATGCGCGGCGGCGTGTTCCCGGCCACCGTGAAAGAGACGCACGCCCGCGAGCTGATCGAGTCCGAGCCCGACATGGCGGGTCGTGACCTCGTGGGTGACGTGACCCCGGAGCGGATGATCGTGGTTGATCGGAATCCCGCTCACGCACCCCCTGTCCACCCCACCCGCATCGCGATGGTCGACACGGGAGTCAAGCGCTCGATCGTGCGCAACCTCGTCGAGCGCGGCGTCACGGTCGAGCTCCACCCGTGCACGGCGAGCCCCGACGACCTCCTCCAGAACGATCCCGACGCGATCTTCCTGGCCAACGGCCCGGGTGACCCCGGCGCGCTCGACTACATCGTCGCCACGATCCGCGAGCTCGTGGGGCGCAAGCCCGTGTACGGGATCTGCCTCGGTCACCAACTCCTGTGCCGCGCCGTCGGCCTCGAGACCTACAAGCTCCCGTTCGGCCACCACGGCGCCAACCACCCGGTCAAGGACCTGACCACGGAGATCGTCGAGATCACGAGTCAGAACCACGGCTTCGCGGTGCTCGGTCCGAACGGGGCCAAGACGATCGAGCGCGACGAGGCGGTCCGGTGGGAGACCGACTTCGGCGCCGCCGAGCTGAGCCACATCAACCTGTACGACCGGACCGTCGAGGGCCTCGTGTTGAGAGACGTGCAGGGCGCCACCGTGCAGTACCACCCTGAGGCGGGCCCCGGCCCGAACGACGCGCTCTACCTGTTCGACCGGTTCGTCGCCGAAATCCGAGAGGCCGCGTAGATGCCCCGGCGCGACGACCTGCACAAGATCCTCCTGATCGGCTCAGGCCCGATCGTGATCGGCCAGGCGGCCGAGTTCGACTACTCGGGCACCCAGGCGTGCCGGGTGCTGATGCAAGAGGGCTACGAGGTCGTGCTCGTCAACTCCAACCCGGCCACGATCATGACCGATCCCGAGGTGGCCACGACGACCTACGTCGAGCCGCTCCTGGCCGGCCCGGTCCGCCAGGTTATAGAGCGCGAGCGCCCCGACGCGCTGCTGGCCACGCTTGGCGGGCAGACCGCGCTCAATCTGGCCAAGACGCTCCACGAGGATGGGACGCTCGAGCGCTACGGGGTCGAGCTGATCGGCGCCGACTACGACGCGATCGAGCGCGCCGAGGACCGCGAGCGTTTCCGCGAGACGATGACCGAGGCTGGGCTGCGCGTCCCCCGCAGCTCGATCGCCCACACGATCGACGATGCGCTGGCCGCCGTGGCGCTGATCGGCCTGCCGTTCATCGTGCGCCCCGCGTTCACGCTGGGCGGCAAGGGCGGCGGCGTCGTCCGCACCGAGGATGACATCGCTCGCGTCGTCGGGCGTGGCCTCAAGGCCTCGCCGATCTCTCAGGTGCTGCTCGAGGAGTCGGTGCTCGGGTGGGGCGAGTTCGAGCTCGAGGTGATGCGCGACCGCGCCGACAACGTGGTGATCGTCTGCTCGATCGAGAACCTCGACCCGATGGGCGTGCACACCGGCGACAGCGTGTGCGTGGCGCCGCAGCAGACGCTCACCGACAAGCAGTACCAGTCGCTCCGGGACCAGGCGATCGCGGCGATCCGCGCCGTGGGCGTTGAGACCGGTGGTTCGAACGTGCAGTTCGCGGTCAACCGCGCCACCGATGAGATCGTCGTGATCGAGATGAACCCGCGCGTGTCTCGCTCGAGCGCGCTGGCCAGCAAGGCGACCGGTTTCCCGATCGCCAAGATCGCCGCCCGCCTCGCCGTCGGCTACACGCTCCAGGAGATCCCCAACGACATCACCAAGGCGACGCCGGCGAGCTTCGAGCCGGCCATCGACTACTGCGTAGTCAAGTGGCCGCGCTTCGCGTTCGAGAAGTTCCCGGGGGCCGAGGCCGGGTTGACCACCCACATGAAGTCGGTGGGGGAGGCGATGGCTATCGGCCGGACGTTCAAGCAGGCCTTCGCCAAGGCACTCAGGTCTCGCGAGCTCGACTCGAACCCCCGACCTCCGGCCGACGACGGGGCACTCCTCACCGCGCTCGAGTCTCCCGGGGCGGAGCGCTTCGATCATCTGCTCGAGGCGTTGCGGCGTGGCCTGCAGATCGACGAGATCCACCGGCGCACGGACATCGACCCGTGGTTCCTGCACGAGCTGGCCGAGCTGGTAGCCGATCCGGAGGGACCGCAACGAGGCGTTCGTGTCTACAGATCGGTCGATACGTGTGCCGCCGAGTTCGCCGCGCGCACCCCCTACTTCTACTCGGCGTGGGAGCGAGCGGCGGACAACGAGGTCGAGCGCGGTGATCGGCCGAGCGTGGTCATCCTCGGCTCGGGGCCGAACCGGATCGGCCAGGGGATCGAGTTCGACTACTGCTGTGTCCACGCCGCCCAGACGATCCGCGAGCAGGGGCGCGACGCCGTGATGGTCAACTGCAACCCCGAGACGGTTTCGACCGACTACGACACCTCGGACCGCCTGTACTTCGAGCCGCTGACGCTCGAGGACGTGCTCGCCGTGTGCGAGGTCGAGAAGCCCGAGGGGATCGTCGTCCAGTTCGGCGGCCAGACGCCGCTGAAGCTCGCCGCCGGCCTCGAGCGTGCCGGCGTGCCGATCCTCGGCACGAGCGTCGAGGCGATCGACCTGGCCGAGGACCGCTCGCGCTTCGGCGCGCTGCTCGACGAGCTCGGCTACAAGGCCCCGCCCTACGCCACGGCCACCTCCACCGAGGAGGCCCTGGCCAGCGCCGAACGGGTTGGCTTCCCGCTGCTCGTGCGCCCGAGCTACGTGCTCGGCGGACGGGCGATGGAGATCGTCTACAGCGTCGCGGGGCTCGAGGACTATCTGCGGCGGGTGATCCCGGAACCGGGAACCACCATCTACCTCGACCGCTTCCTCGAGGACTCGATCGAGGTCGACGTCGACGCCCTGTGCGACGGCGGCGAGGTATGGATCGCGGGGGTCATGCAGCACGTCGAGGAGGCCGGCATCCACTCGGGCGACTCGGCCTGCGTGCTGCCGCCGCACACGTTGGGCGAGGAGATGCTGGACCAGCTGCGCGCCCAGACGGCCGGGATCGCCAAGGCCCTCGGCGTCGTCGGCCTGCTCAACGTCCAGTTCGCGATTCACGACGATGGCCTGTACGTGATCGAGGCCAACCCGCGCGCGTCGCGCACGGTGCCGTTCGTGTCCAAGGCGATCGGGCTGCCGGTGGCCAAGCTGGCCTGCCGCATCCTGCTCGGCGAGCGCCTGGCCGACCTGGCGCTGCCCGCCGACACGACCAACGGGCACGTGTGCGTCAAGGAGGTCGTGCTGCCGTTCGACCGGTTCGCCGGCGCGGACTCGCTGCTCGGCCCCGAGATGCGCTCAACCGGCGAGGTGATGGGGATCGCGCACGACTTCCCAACCGCGTTCGCCAAGGCGCAGGCGGCGGCCGGGTCGCAGCTGCCGGCCCAGGGGCGGGCGTTCATCACCGTGGCCGACCGGGACAAGCCGGCCGCCACCGGGGTGGCGACCGTCCTGCATGACCTCGGCTTCGAGATCGTCGCCACGCGCGGCACGGCGCGAGCGATGCGCCGGATGGGCATCCCGGCCCAGACGATCAACAAGATCGGCGAGGGCTCGCCCCACGTCGTCGACTGGATCGAGCGCGGAGAGGTCGACCTCGTGATCAACACGCCGGTCGGCACCGGCGCCCGAACCGACGGCTACGAGATCCGCTCGGCCGCGATCGCCCGCGGCATCCCATGCATCACGACGATGGCCGGCGGGATGGCCGCGGCCCGGGCGATCGCGTCGGCGCGCCGGGGCGAGCCAGAGGTGGTATCGCTCCAGGAGATCCATCAGGGCGCCGCCGAGGCGAAGCCCACCGAGGTGGCGTGAGCACCGTCGTCGCCCCCTTCGGGTGCCGGCCGGCGACCGTGACCGCCCGCGAGAGCTGGGGCGCCTACGTGGTCATCCGCTGCCACGACGACGGCGGCCCCCGGCCTCGCGCCGGCCAGTTCTACATGCTCCGCACGGCCGAGCGCTGGGGCGGGGGAGAAGGCGAGCGGCCGTTTCTGCCCCGGGCCTTCAGCGTCCTGCGCGAGCGCGAGCGCGAGCTCCAGTTCCTGATCGAGGATGTTGGGCCCGGCACCAAGCGGTTGTGCGAGCTCGAGCCGGGCGAGGAGCTGCTGCTCGTCGGGCCGCTCGGAAACGGATTCGCCCCGCCGCGCGAGGGTCGCGTGGCGCTCCTCGTCGGGGGCGGGGTTGGCATCGCCCCGCTCGCCATATGGCAGGACGAATTGAAGTCTGATCCCCGCTCGCCGGCGCCCGACCGCCCCGTGCTGCTCGGCTTCCGGGGCGCAGCCCATGCCGCCGGTGCCGCGCTGCTGACCAACCCCACGGTGGCCACCGACGACGGCAGCGTCGGCCACCACGGCCTCGTCACGGACCTGCTCGAGGAGGCGCTCGAGCACCGCGGCGACGAGGTCGAGGTCTACGCGTGCGGGCCCCCGGCGATGCTCGAGGCGGTGCGCGTTCAGTGCGCCGAGCGCGGAGTCCCGGCGCAGCTCGCGCTCGAGTCAGGGATGGCGTGCGGATTCGGGGCGTGCTTTGGGTGCGTCGTCCCGACCACAGACGGCTACGTCCGGCTGTGCCTCGACGGCCCGGTGCTCGACGCGCAGGTTCTGCGGACCGCGGCGCCCGTCGGAGCGGGGCACCCGAGGTGAGCGTCGAGTTCTGCGGTCTCGTGCTCGAGCACCCGGTGATCAACGGCTCCGGGACGTTCGACGCGATCGCGGCGTGGCGCGCCTTCGGCGACGAGCTGCTCGAGCGTTTCCCGTTCGCCGCGTTCGTCTCGAAAACGGTCACGCTCGAGCCTCGCCAGGGCAACCCGCCGCCGCGACTGTGGGAGCTCGCCGGCGGCTTGATCAACTCGATCGGGCTGCCCAACAAGGGACTGGCCGGCTACCTCGAGCACGACCTGCCCGAGCTGGCCGCGTTGCCGGTCCCGCTGATCGTCAACGTCATGGGGTTCAGCCGCGACGAGGTCGCCCAGCTCGTCGACGCCTTCTCCGCGCGCGAGGAGGTGAGCGCGCTCGAGCTGAACGTCTCGTGCCCGAACGTCGAGACGGGCCTCGTGATGGGCGCCGACCCGGCCGAGGTCGCGAAGCTGCTCGAGCGGGTCAGACCGCTGACCGCCAAGCCGCTGATCGTCAAGCTCACTCCCAACGCCACCGACGTGCCCGCCGTCGCCCGGGCGGCTGAGGGGGCGGGTGCCGACGCCGTGTCGCTCATCAACACTCTGCGTGGTATGGCTCTCGACCCGGCGACGGGCCAGCCGTGGCTCGGGGGAGCGACCGGAGGCGTATCGGGCCCGGCCGTCCGTGCCATCGCGCTGGCCCAGGTTCACGGCGTTGCGCAGGCGATCGACATCCCGGTCGTCGGCATGGGCGGGGTGCAGCGCGGTGCGGACGCGCTCGATCTGATGCGCGCGGGCGCAAGTCTGGTGGCCGTCGGCACCGAGAGCTTCCGCGATCCCGCGGCGGGGCGCCGAGTGGCCGACGAACTGGTGGAACTGCTCGCAAATACGGCCGTCTGAGGGCCGGCGGCCCCGAGGGCGGACCGGCTGACAATTAGAGATGTGAACGTTTTGCAATGAGTTGCAAAACCCCCTGCAAACCCAGGTAATTACCGGAACCATCCTCGACAATGCTCTAGCTCAGCTTGAGGTCGAGTCGAATTGGGGGCATTTACCTTGATCGGCTCTTCCCAAGATGTATAGTCGCCGCCCATGCCGCCGGTGACTGAATCGCTTTCCAAGCCCACCGCCGCCCCTGAACGCTCGCTCGTGCAGCGCATGGAGGCACTGGCGCGGGCCAACGACATCCGCACGCGGCGGGCCCAGCTGAAGCGCGACCTCAAGGCCGGCCGCCAGCCTATCGACCGGCTCCTGCTCGAGCCTCCGGACTACCTCGCGACGGCGAAGGTGTTCGACCTGCTGCTCGCCGTGCCCAAGTACGGCCGCGTCAAGGTGAACAAGATCCTGGGCCAGTGCAAGATCTCGCCGAGCAAGACGGTCGGCGGTCTGTCCGAGCGCCAGCGGGGAGAGCTCGTGGCGCTCATGCGCCGGCGCTGACTGCTCGGCCTAACCGAGTGTTTGTCATCACCGGCCCCTCCGGGGTAGGGAAGGGCACGCTCATCCGCGGCTTGCTGGCGCGCGTCCCCGAGCTCGAGCTGTCGGTCTCGGCCACCACACGGCGGCCGCGGCCGGGGGAGGAGGAGGGGACCGACTATCACTTCCTCACTCCCGACGAGTTCGAGGCGCGGGTGGCGGCGGGCGACTTCGTCGAACACGCCGAGTACTCGGGGAACCGGTACGGGACGCTTCGCTCCGAGCTCGAGCGCCGGCTCGCTCAGGGCGGCGGCGTCGTGCTGGAGATCGAGGTCCAGGGCGCGCGCCAGGTGCGGGCGGCGATGCCCGACGCCGTGGCCGTGTTCATCGCCCCGCCGTCGAAGGACGCGCTCCGGGCGAGGCTCATCGGGCGCGGCACCGACAGCCCCGAGGAGGTGGAGGCGCGGCTGCGCACCGCCGAGCGCGAACTCGAGGCCCAACCTGAGTTCGCCCACGTGGTGGTCAACGACCGGCTCGAGCAGGCCACCGAGGAACTGATCCGGATCGTGCGCGACGAGATGGATGCGTGATTTCCGCCGCGAGAACGGGGTGGGGGCCGTAGCCGTGCCGCTAACCTGTTGCGAACACTATTCGCAAAGGACGGACCAGCTTTGATCTCACCCCGTATCGACAAGCTGCTCGAGCATGTCGACTCCGACTACGCCAGCGTGATCGTCGCGGCGAAGCGCGCTCGGCAGATCAACTCCTACTACCACAATCTTGGTGAAGGCACGTTTGACGAGTTTCCGCCCCCGATGGTCGAGACGCGGTCGAAGAACTACCTGACGATCGCCCTCGAGGAGGTCGCTCAGGGCAAGCTCAAGTACCACTACCGGTAGAAGGTCGGGCGGAGCCCAACCGATGGCCCGGTTGCTCCTCGGCGTGACCGGCGGGATCGCCGCCTATAAGGCGCTCGAGGCGGCGCGACTGGCAGTAAAACGAGGTCACGCCGTGCGGGTCATCCAGACGCCGGCGAGCGAGCGGTTCGTCGGGCGGGCCTCATTCGAGGCGATCACCGGGGCGCCCGTGCTCGTCAGCGAGTTCGAGCCGGACCCGGCGCGTGGCTCTTTCCCGGGCGACCCGCTGCCCGAGCGCGCGCCGATCAGCCACCTGGCGCTGGTCGAGCGGGCCGACTTCTACCTGATCGCGCCCGCCACTGCGAACACGCTGGCCAAGCTCGCGCACGGCCAGGCCGACAACCTGGTGAGCGCCGCCGCACTCGCCGCCGCCTGCCCGATCGCCGTGGCGCCGGCCATGAACAACCGGATGTACCTGAACCCGGCGACGCGCGCGAACCTCGAGCTGCTCCAGGCGCGCGGCGTGTCCGTGATCCCCCCGGGCGAAGGGCCGCTGGCGTCGCACGGCGAGCAGGGCATCGGGCGCCTGGCCGAGCCCGCCGAGCTGCTCGACGCGTGCGAGGCGCTGCTCACCCCACCGACCTATGCCGGGGTACGCGTCCTCGTCACCGCGGGCGGGACGCGCGAGCCGATCGACAGCGTCCGCTTCATCGGCAACCGCTCGTCGGGCCGAATGGGAATGGCACTCGCGCGCGAGGCCGCCCGGCGCGGCGCCGAGGTGACCGTGGTCGCGGCGAACGTCGCGCTCGAGCCGCCGTCCGGGGCGCGGATCGTCTCGGTGCAGACCGCGGCCGAGTTGGCCGACGCATGCCGGACTGAGTTGCCCGGCTGTGACGTACTGCTGATGAGCGCGGCCGTGGCCGACTTCCGCCCCGTCGCGACGGTGGACCGCAAGATCAAGAAGGACGAGGGAATTCCGCGGCTGGAACTCGAACCGACCGAGGACGTGCTGAGCTCGCTGGCCGCGCTCCGGCGTGAGGACCAGATTCTGCTCGGTTTCGCCGCCGAGCACGGTGAGAGCGCCGTCGAGCTCGGCCGCGGCAAGCTCAAGCGCAAGCGCCTCGACGCGTTGGTCGTCAACGACATCTCCCGCGCCGGGATCGGGTTCGACGCGGCGGACAACGAGGTCACGATCCTGACCGCCGACGGGCTCGAGCGCCACGTCCCGCGGTCGCGGAAGGAAACCGTCGCGCGGGCCGTCCTTGACGAGGTGGAGCGACTCCGAGCAGCGAGGGGTGGTGGTGAGCATGGAACCCGAGCAGGCTCCCGTAGCGCCGCACGAGTCTGAGGCTCACGCGGCGCTGACGCGGCGGATCGCGGCCAACATCGCCAACGCGGTCCAGGTCCGTCCCGAGACGCTCACCCACCTGATGGTGGCGCTGCTGGCCGAGGGCCACGTACTGATCGAGGACTACCCCGGCGTCGGCAAGACGGCGCTCGCCCGCTCGCTGGCCCGTTCGATCGACTCTCAGTTCGCGCGCGTGCAGTGCACGTCGGACCTGCTCCCGGCCGACGTCGTCGGGACGAACGTCTACCAGCAGCGTGAGGGGCGCTTTGAGTTTCGCCCCGGCCCCGTCTTCGCCAACGTCGTGCTCGTCGACGAGATCAACCGAGCCTCGCCGAAGACCCAGTCGGGGCTGCTCGAGTGCATGCAGGAGCGGCGGGTGACCGTCGACGTCCACACGCACGAGCTGGCGCGGCCGTTCCTCGTCCTGGCCACCCAGAACCCGATCGAGTACGAGGGCACCTACCCGCTCCCCGAGGCGCAGGTGGACCGGTTCATGGTGAGGCTCGCGCTCGGCTATCCCTCGCGCGGCGCCGAGGCCGAGATGCTGGCCGACCACGAGGCGGGCGACCGCGTGCTGACGCTCACGCCCGTCGCCACCGCCGCCGAGGTGCTCGCCGCCCAGGACGCGGCCAAGCGCGTGCGCGCCGCCGAGCCGCTCCGGGAGTACATCGTGCGCCTGCTGTGGCGCACGCGCGAGGATCCGCGCGTCGACCTCGGCGCGAGCCCGCGCGCCGGCCTGCTCCTGCTCCGCGCGGCCAAGGCGTACGCGATGATGCAGGGCCGGGACCATGCGCTCCCCGACGACGTGCAGGCGCTCGCGCAACCCGTCCTTTCCCACCGTCTCGTGCTCGGACCCGAGTATCCCCGCCGCGCTTCTGCGGACGTGGTGAGCGACGCCCTTTCCTCGGTGAGGGCGCTGTGACTTCGAGGACGCGATGAGACCGGCGCCGCGCCCTTGGGAGGAGTGCTTGCGGTGAGGCGGGCGGGGGCGGTTGCCGGGGCGGGGCTGGCGCTCATCCTGATCGCGCTGACCTTCGAAGCAGCGCCGCTGTTCGTGCCGGGGATCGCTCTGATCGTGCTCGCGGTTGGCGCGTCGGCCTGGGTCCACCTGGCCGCCGAGGGAGCCTCCATCGAGCGCTACCTCGACTCCGACCGCGTCGTCGAGGAGGAGCCGATCGAGGCGACGATCGAGGTGACCCGCGGACACTGGGGGCTCCCGGGCGCCGCCGTCCTCGATCCGCTGGCCGGCAAGCCGGTGCTGATTCACGCACCGCTCGCGCTGATCTCCGGTGGGCGCACCGCGAGCGTGCGAATCGTGGCCCGCTTCCCGCGACGCGGGATCCGGCGGGTCGATCCTCCGAGCCTCGTCGTGAGCGATGCGCTCGAGCTGGCGCGCGCCGTCGTGGAAAGCGCGTCGCGACCGCAGGAGGTGCTCGTGCTCCCGCGTACCGAGCGCGTGCGGTGGGTCCCCGGGGCGGGGGAGAAGTGGCGCCGGGCGGCGGGCACCGCGTCGGTCGAGCCACTCGGCGCCACCGAGGTCGATGGCCTGCGGCCGTACCGGCCCGGGACGCCGGCGTCGCGCATCCACTGGTCGGCGCTGGCGCGCGGAGCAGGGTTACTCGAGCGCCGGCTGCAAGCCGACACCGACAGCCGCCCGCTCGTGGTGGTCGACGCGCGGGGATCTGGTCCGCCCGCACCGCCCGAGTATCTCGACGCGGCGGTCAGGGCCGCGGCATCGCTAGTGCTCGAGCTGGGCAAGCAGGTCGGCTGCGGGCTTCTGCTGCCCGGCGAGCACCGCCCGCTCGAGGTCGAGCCAGATCTCGCCGCCTGGCCGGTCGCCCACGCCAGGCTCGCTCTCGTCGAAGGCGGCCCGGACACGAGGGCCCCGGGCCTCGCTCCGGGGGCTCGTTCCGCCCAGGTGGTGTATGTCGCCGCGACCGCGCAGGCGCGGCTCCCGGCCGCCGTGGCCGGCGCCGGCGTGCGCGCCGCGGTCCTCGTCATCCCCAAGCCACTCGTCACCCAGCCGCCGCACGACGCGACGTTCGAGGTGGCGGGCTGCATCGGGTTCGTCGTCGGCGTGGGACGCCGTGCCCGGGAGCGCGCGGTGGCATGAGCCGGTCCGGGGGAGAGGACGGGGCGTGAGCTCGACTCCTCAGGTTGCGGTGCTCGCACCGCTCGGTCACGAAGCGGGCGCCGGACGCCAGAGCGCCCGCGCGCGCGAGCGGCCGCTCGTGCGGCTCACCGCCTTCGCCGCGCTCGGGCTGTACGGGGTCATCCGGTGGGGAACCCTGATGAGCCCCGCGCCGACCTGGCGGCTGATCGGATTGCTGGCGGTGACCGTCGCGCTCGTCGGCGCCGCCCCGGTGCTGCTCGACCGCGAGCGCGAAGTCGCCGCGCGCGGCGGCCGCGGCCGTGATGGGCGCGAGTCAATCTCAGTGGTGGCGGCGCCGCTGGCGCTGGTGGCGATCCTGCTGGCTTTCCCGCTCTCGGGCGTCCCTTTGTCCTGGCTGGTTCACCTGCGCGTCGCGGTCACCGCCAACGGCATCGGGCAGGGCCTCTCCGCGCTGCCCGGCATCCTCGTGCCTTACAGCGGCATCAACGAGTGGGCTCGGATCGTGATGGTGCTGGGCGCGGCGGTCCTGCTCCTCGACGCCGGAATGCTGCTCGCCTTCGCGCCGCCGGCGCTCGGAGACATGCGGCGGGCCGGTGCGGCGCTGCCCCTCGTCGCGCTCGTCGTGGTGCCGGCCGTTTCTCTGCACCCCCGCTTTGCCTACCTCCAGGGCCTCGTGCTGTTCGCGCTGTTGGCCTTCTTCATGTGGGGAGAACGCGTGCCGAGCGACCGGCGCGGCGGGGTGATCCTGGCCTGTGCGGCGGTCGGGGCGATCGGAATGATCGTCGCGCCGGCGATCGACCGGGGCACCCCATGGATCAACACGCACAATCTGGCCAACGGCCTCACGCCCCGGCACGTCGAGCGCTTCGACTGGACGCAGCGCTACGGGCCGCTGATCTGGCCCCATTCGGGCAACGCCGTGCTCTCGGTCGCTGCGTCGCCTGCGGTGTTCAACGGCGAGTACTGGAAGACCGAGAACCTCGACGCGTTCGACGGAACCGGATGGGAGCAGAGCGGCGCCATCTCCGGTACCCCGCCGATCGGGGTCAGCCCGCAGACACTCCGGAGTTACACGCAGACCCTCACGGTCGGGATCACCGCGATGAGCACCAACGCCGTGGTCGAGGCAGGCTACGCGGCGCAGCCACCCGCCCACCTCGACACGCCGGCTCAGCCCGGCGCGAGCCTCGGGACGTGGACTGACACGACCGCGATCAGTCCAGGCGACACCTACACGGTGCAGGTGTACATCCCTCACCCGGGCGCATCGCAGCTAAGGCGCGCGGGCGATGACTACCCACTCGAGGTGCGCGAGACGGCCCTGTCGATCCGACTGCCTCAGTCCGTCCGTGGCGGTGCGGGTTCCCTCACCCTCGCGTTCCCCGCATTCGGAAGCCACGACCGCACGCCAGTGGCCCCGATCCCAAGGGTCGGCGTGAGCACCGCGGTCGAGAACTCGCCGTACGCACAGGCCTACCGCACCGCACAGCGGCTGGCTCGTGGCGCGTCGACGCCCTATGCCTTCGTCGAGCGCGTGATGAACTATCTGTCGGTCGCCAACGGCTTCTCCTACAACCAGAATCCGCCGGCCGCGGCCTACCCGCTGGCCAGCTTCCTGGTCGACAAGATCGGCTACTGCCAGCAGTTCGCCGGGACGATGGCGCTCCTCCTGCGCATGGGCGGCGTCCCCGCGCGGGTGGCGACCGGCTTCACGACCGGCACCTACGACAGCGCGACCAAGCGCTACATCGTCTCGGACCTCGATGCCCACGCGTGGGTCGAGGCGTGGTTCCCCCACTACGGCTGGGTCACCTTCGATCCCACCCCGGCCTCAGCGCCCGCGCGCGGGGGCCGCGCCGAGCCGATCTCCGAGATCGGAGCGTTTGGCGCGACGGGCGAGCTCGTCCATCCGACCAGGCACGCCGAGACGCCCGGGGGCGCCTCCACCAGCACGGTCCGCGTGCATTCCGGCGGCTCCGCAGCGCCGGTGCTGCTCGGGACGCTCGGCGTGCTGCTCGTGCTGTTCACCCTGAGCCTCGTGGCCTGGCGTCGTACCGGTGGGCTCGACGCCGACGGGAGGCTGGACGAGCTCGAGCGCGCGCTCGCGCGAAGCGGCCGGCCGATCTCCGACGGGGTGACCCTCGCCGCGCTCGAGCGGCGCTTCCGCACCTCTCCCGAAGCAGCGGCCTACATTCACGCGCTGCGCATGGGGCGGTTCGGCCCGGGCGCCGAGCCGCCGACGCTACGCCAGCGCCGCGCGCTGCGCGCCCAGCTCCGGGCCGGGCTCGGATTGGCCGGGGCGCTGCGGGCGCTGTGGGCCCTCCCGCCACGCCCCGAACGGGCGCACCGGCGCCGCCGAAAGGGGTCCGCGGCACCTCTAAACTAGGTGGTCATGGAAGATGTCTACGAGCTTTACAAGCGCGGCACCGAGCTGCTCGAGGCCGGGCACAACCACCAGGCCGCGATCCCGCTCGCGCGCGCCCGCGACCTCGATCCCGACAAGACGTCGATCCGCGAGGCGCTGGGACGTGCCCTGTTCGGCGCGCAGCGCTACGAGCAGGCCGCGGCCGAGTTCGAGGCCGTGATCGACCGCGCGCCGACCAACGACTTCGCCCTGTTCTGCCTCGGTCGCTGCCTGCAGCAACTCGGCCGCCACGCCGAGGCCCGCAAGCCCCTCGCTCAGGCCGCCGGCATGCAGCCCGGCCGGCGCGACTACGTCTTCTACCGCGACCGCGCCCGCGCCCGCGCGTCAGCCTCGCCGGGCACCTGACGCGACCCGACCGGACGGGCCCACCCGGCCCCACGGACGCCGCCCGAAGGGCGGCCCAGCTTCAACGAAGTGCGCGCGGCCGGGACTGGCCGCTGGACGTTCTCGGCGCGCCAACTGACCGCCCGGGCCCGCACCCCAGTGCTACATTGACGAGGTACAGTTGGTGCGCCGGTAACGTGCGGCGGCAGTACCCGGAGTGGGCACTGAGCCCGCTCTTTTTTATGAGTTTTGTGACGGAGGAGATCCTCTTGCAGCCCACCGATCGACAACTCCAGACGGAGATAGAAGGACGGCTCGCCCCCAGCGAGCCGGACGTCGAG
>DATBYI010000115.1:0-3236 GCA_036513815.1 Solirubrobacteraceae bacterium | reverse complement strand
CCGCGCGCGGCTTTGACTGCATCGCGCCCACCTGGCCGCTCGGCGCCCATACCGAGCCGATGCGCGATGCAACGGAGCTGACGATGGAGAGCGTGGCCCGGACGGTCGCCGAGTTCCTCGAGGCGCTCGAGCTCCACGACGTCGTCCTCGTGGGGAACGACACGGGCGGCGCGATCGCCCAGGTCGTCGCCACGACGACGGCGGCGCGCCTGGGGGCGCTCGTCCTGACCAGCTGCGACGCGTTCGAGCACTTCCCGCCCCCGGTCCTCAAGCCGTTCATCACCGCCGCCAGGTTCGGCCCCACCTTCCGGGCGGTGATCACGCCGCTCCGGACCAGGCTGGTACGCCGGCGCGCGTACGGCGCCCTCGCCCACGCGGACATCGATCACCTCGTCCGGGAGTGGGTCAAGCCCGTGCTCACGGACTCACGCGTCCGCGAGGATCTGCGCCGCTTCACCGCGTCGCTGCAGAGCGACACGACGGTGCAGGCGGCAGCCCGGCTGCCGGAGTTCACCAAGCCGGCGCTCATCGCATGGTCGGCCGACGACGCCTTCTTCCCGGTCGACGACGGTTGCCGGCTCGCCGACGCGCTGCCCGCGGCCCGGTTTGAGCTGATCGAGCGCGCGCGGACCTTCTCGATGATCGACCAACCCGACGTCCTCTCCGAACTGATCGCCGGGTTCGCGGGCGAGTCGACGCCGGCTCAGCGGACGGTGAACGTGGCCGAGCGCAGCGGCGGATAGGGCAGACATCTCCGGCGGAGTTCGCGCGCCGGCGCAGTTCACGCGCCGGTTCAGCTCGAGCGCCGGCTCAGCTCGAGCGCCGGCTCAGCTCGAGCGCCGGCGTGGCTTAGCGCGTCGCGGCAGCTCGCCACCGGCGTCGGTCACCGCTCGCTCGAGCATCTCCGGCCGGTACGCCGGATCGAGCAGCTCCGAGACCTCGAGGCCCGTGCGGGCGAGGTGCGCGGCGAGCTGGCCGGCGCTCACGTCGCCATCGCCGGCCTTGACCGAGTCGAGGATCTCGCGGTGGTTGCTCGTCGCCCACGCGGTAGGACCGTGGCCGATGTGCAGACGGCGATAGCGCTCGGCGTGATCGAACAGCTGACCGAGCGTGTCGTTGACGCGCTGCCCGGCCGGCGCGGTGAGGGCGCGGTGGAACTGGCTGTGCGGCACGACCCAGCGGCGGTAATCCTTGATGCTCGCGTAGTGGGCCATCTCGGCCATGTGGCCCTCGAGGCGCGCGACGTCGTCCTGCGTCATGCGCGGCACCGACAGGCGAAGCGCCTCGGCCTCGAGCGTCACCCGCATGACGTAGAGCTGCTCGAGATCGGCCGTCGACATCGGCGCCACCCGCACGCGCCGGTTGGGCTCGGCCTCGACCAGCCCCTCGCCCTGGAGCATGCGCAGCGCCTCGCGCAGGGGCGTGCGGCTGATCCCGAGCTCCTCGGCCAACGCGACCTGGGACATCACCGCCCCGGGCGCGAGGCCCCCGTCGAGGATCGCGTTGCGGACGCGTTCGTATACGTCCTCGGTGTTCTGGCCGTTCTCGCGCATCGGTCTCCCTAGGTCAATCCTCTTTCACGCCCCGAGCATGCTGTAGCCGCCGTCGGCGACCATGTAGGAGCCCGTAATGTGGTGCGCCTCGTCGCTGGCCAGGAACAGCGCAGCGCCGGTCATCTCGTCGGGGCCGGGGATCCGGCCGGTCGGGGTGCCGGATAGCACCGCCTCGCGCCGTCCGGCCAGCCACTCGGGGCGCGCGAGCAGAGCGTCGGTTTCCATGAAACCGGGCGCGAACGTGTTCACGCGGACCGCCGGCGCCAGCGCCTTGGCATAGGACTTGGTGATTCCGAGCAGGCCGTACTTGCCGGCAGCGTACTGGGGCGCGCGCGGGCTCCCGCGCACGATCACCGTCGAGCCCACGTTGACGATCGAGCCGCCGCCGCGCTCGACCATCCGCTGGCCGAACTCGTGCACCATCAGCATCGTTCCCTTGATGTCCACCGCGAGCACGTGGTCGATCGCCTCCTCGGTGACCTCCGTCCAGGACGCCTGACCCGAGGCCATGTCGCCGACGTTGTTGACCAGCACGTCGACGCCGCCGTTCTCCTCGAACGCCCACGCGGCCATCCGCTGGATGTCCGCCCACGAGGTGATGTCTCCCTGAACGAGGTCCGCCTCGGCCCCCGCCTCGCGCACCCGGTCTGCGGTGCGCTCCGCCCCGGCGGCCGAGCTGCGGTAGTGCACGAGCACCCGAGATGCGCCCTCCTCGGCTGCCCGTAGAGCCAGCGCGGCGCCGAACCCGGTTCCGGCTCCGGTGACCATGAAACTCCGTCCCTCGAACCTGCGCAGCATGGGCATGGTGGTTGCTTGTCCTCGGATTTCTAGACGATCGTGCGGCCGCCGTCGATGTACAAGACCTGTCCGGTGATGAAGCTCGCCCGCGGGGAGCACAGGAACAGGACCGGATCGACCACCTCTTGGAGCGAACCGAAGCGACCGGCGGGGATCAGATCGATCAGCGCCTGTCGCTTGTCGGGGTTGTCGGTCAGGTAACTGCGAGTCAGCTCGGTGTCCATGTAGCCGGGCGCCACGGCGTTGGCCGTCACTCCATGGCTCGCGTACTCGTGCGCGATCACCCGCATGAGCTGATTGATCGCGCCCTTGCTCGCGGCGTAGGGGCCGTGCAGCTTGTGGCCACTGCGCCCGGCCACCGAGGAGAAGAACACGATGCGCCCGGAGCGCTGGGCGCGCATCGCCACCGCCGCCTCGGCCGCGAGGTGAAACGCGCTGGTCACGTTCACATCCATGATCCGGTCCCAATCCGACGCGGTGTAGTTCTCGATCGGTTTGCGGTCGTTGATGCCCACACAGTGAACGAGCACGTCGAGCCCGCCCAGTTGCTGACATACATCGTGCAGCGAGGCTCGCGCGGTGTCCGGATCGCCGAGGTCGACCTCCGCGCTCGCCGCGACCGTCGCGGGAAGCTCGGAGACGTCCAGGTCGATGACGCCAACGCTCGCCCTGGCGTCGAGAAAAGCGGTCACGAGCGCGCTCCCGATCGTGCCCGCCCCGCCTGCCACCACCACGCGTTGACCGTCGAGCCCGAGCCAGTCAGGCATCCGGCGGCGCCTCGCGGTGAGTGAGGACGTTCAGCGTGACCGCGCCGCCCTCGGGCACGCTCGCCGAATGCGGCGTCCCGCCCGGCAGAGCGGCCAGCTGACCCACCTCGAGCCGGAC
>DATBYI010000114.1:0-13796 GCA_036513815.1 Solirubrobacteraceae bacterium | reverse complement strand
CCCGGCGACATGGGCTTCGACATCGTCCACTTCAACCTGCACAAGTCGTTCACCCAGCCCCACGGCGGTGGCGGCCCGGGGGCGGGGCCGGTGGCGGTGTCCGAGCGGATCGAGCCGTACCTGCCGCGCCCGCAGGTGGTTCGCCGTCAGTCCTCGACAAACGGAAAAGAGCCGTTCTACGACCTCGACTACGACCGTCCCAAGTCGATCGGCCGCCTGCGCGGGTTCCAGGGCAACTACGGGGTGTTCGTGCGCTCCTACGCGTACATCCGCTCGCTCGGCGCCCCGGGGCTGCGGGACGCGTCCGAGACGGCGGTGCTGAACGCCAACTACCTGCTGGCGCGTCTGCGCCGCGAGGGCGTCATGGAATACCTGCCGGCCGCCTATGACCGGCTCTGCATGCACGAGTTCGTGCTCTCGGGTGAGCCGATGCGCCGCGACCTGAAGATCAAGACCCTCGACCTGGCCAAGCGCCTGCTCGACCATGGCGTGCACCCGCCGACGGTGTACTTCCCGCTGATCGTGGAGGAGGCGCTAATGGTCGAGCCGACCGAGACCGAGACCAAGGAGACGCTCGACCACTTCGCCGAGATCGTGGCCGAGATCCTGCGCGAGGCTCGCGAGGATCCGTCGGTGGCGCAGAACGCGCCGTACACGACACCCGTCCGCCGGCTGGACGAGGCCGGGGCCGCGCGTCGCCCGGTCGTGCGACAGGCCAAGGCGCCGCCGTCAGGCGCCGCCGACCATCCGAAGATCAACGGCGCGCAGTCGGCCGCATGAGATTCGTCGTCTTCGGCGCGGGCGCGATCGGCGGCGTTGTCGGCGCGCGCCTGCACCAGTCCGGACACGAGGTGGCGCTGATCGCGCGCGGCGCGCATTACGAGGCGATCCGCGAACGCGGGCTGACGCTCGAGACGCCGACCGAGCAGGTGGTCCTCGAGATCCCGGTGGCCGCCTCGCCAGATGGACTCGACTGGAACGGCGACGAGGTCGTCCTGCTCGCGGTGAAGAGCCAGGACACGAGCGGCGCGATCAGCGCTCTGCGCGACTGCGCCCCGGCGCAGACGGCCGTGGTCTGCCTGCAGAACGCGGTCGAGAACGAGCGGGTGGCCCTCCGTATGTTCGAGAACGTCTACGGGGCGGTGGTGATGTCGCCGACCGCCCACCTCGAGCCGGGCATCGTTCAGGCCTACGGGACGTGGATGACCGGCGTTATCGACGTGGGGCGGTACCCGTCCGGGGTCGACGAACGCAGCCAGGAGCTCGCCGAAGCGCTTGCGGCGTCGCATTTCAGCGCCCAGGCGCGGCCCGACATCATGCGCTTCAAGTACGCCAAGCTGATCAGCAACCTGCCGAACGCCGTGGATGCGATCGTGGAGGCGGGGCCCGAGGCTGACGAGCTGACCCCGCTCGTCCAGGAGGAGGGTCGGGCCGTCCTCAGCGCCGCCCGCATCGAGTTCGTGGCCGACGAGGTCAACGACGTGCTGGCGCGCTGGAAGCGTCTCGACATCCAGCCGATCGCCGGGCGCGAGCGCGCCGGGTCCTCGACCCGGCAGAGCGTCGCTCGCGGCCTGCCTGTCGAGACGGACTATTTGAACGGGGAGATCGTCCTGCTGGCGCGCACGTGCGGCGTGCCCGCACCGGTGAATCAGGCCCTATGTGAGCTCTCCGCCCGGCACGTCCGCGAAGGCCGCGCCCCGAACTCGGTGCCCGCCGGCGAGGTTCTGGCCGCGGCTCGCGAGGCAAACTACACGGATGGATCCGTTCGTCGCTGACGCCGCCGCCGAGATCGCGTCCCGGTCGGAACGCGAGCTCGAGGCGCTGGTCGCCGTGTCCTCGCCCTCGGGCGACGTCGACGGGGCCGAGGAGGCGATCGCGCTGTGCGCGGCGTTCCTGCCCCCGCAGGCGACGGTCGAGCGGGTTCCGTGCTCGACGCCGGGCAGTGCCGCGGACATGCTCGCGCTGATCAACGGGCGGGGATCGGGCCGGCTGCTGCTGCTCGGCCACGTCGACACCGTGATCGGACATTCCTCGCACGCGCCGCTCCGACGCGACGGCGACCGGCTCTACGGCCCGGGGACGGTCGACATGAAGGGCGGTGACGTGCTGGCGCTGGGGGTGGCGCGCGCACTCGCCACGCGCCTGCACTCATTCGAGGAGGTGGCGGTGCTGTTCGTGACCGACGAGGAGTGGCGGGTCGAGCCGTTCCGGCACGTCGCGCGCTTCGCCTCCTACGACGCGTGCCTGTGCTTCGAGGGCGGTCAGCTCGCGGGGGACGGCGAGGAGGGCGTCGTCGTCCGGCGCAAGGCGGCGGGGACGATGCGGGTCGCCGCCACCGGGCGCGCGGCGCATTCCGGGAGCGCTCCCGACCAGGGCCGGAACGCACTGCTGGCGCTGGCGGCGACGGCGATCGAGATCTCCCGGCTCCATGACCCGTCCGGCGCCGAGCACCTCAGCGTCGTTCCGACCGTTGTGCGCTCGGGAGACGCGTTCAACGTCGTGCCCGCCGGTGGCGAGCTCCTGTTCGACATGCGCGCCGATCGCAGCGACTCCTTCCAGGCCGTGTGCGGTGCCGTTCCGGCCGAACTCGACGGCGTGACCCTCGACGTGGCCCTGCGGCGCGTGTGGCCCGGAATGGACTCGCGCGGGGCGACGCGCGGGCTCCTCGAGCGGGCCGCCGGCCGGCTCGGGCGTCCGATCGCCGGCGTTTCGCGAGGCGGGGCAAGCGACGCGAGCCACTTCGCGCCGAGCATCCCGCTGACCGTCGACGGGCTGGGGCCACGCGGCGGGGCCGCCCACAATCCCGGCGAGTTCGTACTCGCGCCGTCGTTTCGCGAGCGGGCCGAGGTGGCGCTGGCGCTGGCGGCCGAGGTGCTGGGTGTTTCTTAGCGCAACCTTCACTGCGAAGGCTGGGCGCATGCGATCCTTAATACCGTGAGCGTCACGACGCCGCGCACCACCCGTCGCACACCGGCTCGGACCCGTAAGGGCCAGACGCAGCTCGAGGGCGTGGTCGCGCTGACGGCCATCGTCGGCCTGATGTGGGTGATCGAGGCGATCAACACGCTCGACTCAAACCGCCTGGACAACGACGGAATCTGGGCGCGCAACGTCGGCCACCTGTGGGGCATCTTCACCGCGCCGTTCATCCATCTCAGCTGGCAGCACCTGATCGCCAACACGGTCCCGTTCGCGTTCATGGGCCTGATCATCGCCCTGCACGGCGCGCGTCGGCTGCTCCAGGTAACCGCGATCGTGATCGTGGTCGGCGGGATCGGGACGTGGCTCGTGGCGCCCGGCGGGTCGGTCACGGACGGCGCAAGCGGCGTGGTGTTCGGCTACGCCACCTACCTATTCGCGCGGGGCTTCTTCAACCGCAGCGTGCTCGAGCTCCTGACCGGGCTGATCGTCGGCGTGGTCTGGGGCGGGGCGCTCGTGTCGAGCATCGTGCCCCACACCGGGATCTCGTGGCAGGGGCACGTGTGCGGGGCGATCGGTGGCGTGGTGGCGGCCTACCTGCTCCGGCGCGACCGTCCGGCCGACGCGGGACCCGGCCCGAGCACCTCTCTGGACCGCGCGATCGCCGCATAGACCGCAGATCCCCGTCTTCACCAAGGCGAGGCGGGCGGCCAGAAGCTAGCCTCCAGACGCGATGCGGATCTTCTCGGGCATCCAGCCGACCGGCCGCAAGCACCTCGGCAACTACATCGGCGCGATCACCCAGTGGGTGGCCGGCCAGGATCGCGGCGAGGCGATCTACTGTCTGGTCGACCTGCACGCGATCACGGTCCCTTACGAGCCTGCCGCGTTGCGCGAGGCGGTCTACGACACCGGGGCGACGCTGCTGGCGGCCGGCCTCGATCCGAAGCGGTGCATCTTCTTCCGCCAGAGCGACGTGCAGGAACACCCCGAGTTGTGCTGGCTGCTCTCGGGCGTGACGTCGTTCGGCGAGCTGAATCGGATGACCCAGTTCAAGGACAAGGCCGGTTCTCAGCGAGACCTCGTGTCCGGCGGCTTGTTCTTCTATCCGGTCCTCCAGGCCGCCGACGTGCTCGCCTATCGCGCGAATGAGGTGCCCGTGGGTGAGGACCAGCGCCAGCATGTGGAGCTGATGCGCGACGTGGCCGAGCGCTTCAACGCCCGGTTCGGCGAGACGCTCGTCGTGCCCGAGCTGCGGGTTCCCGCCGTCGGCGCGCGGATCATGGACCTCCAGGTCCCTGACAAGAAGATGTCGACGACCGGCGGCAGCCCCCAAGGAACCGTGCTCGTGCTCGACGAGCCCGACGTGATCCGCAAGAAGTTCCGCTCGGCCGTGACCGACTCGGGGTCCGAGGTCGTGCGTGGCCCCGAAAAGGCCGGTATCTCCAACCTGATCGATATCTTGGCCGCGGTCCGTGGCATCGCGCCCGAGGAGGTCGAACAGACGTTCGATGGGTCGGGCTACGGAGCGTTCAAGCAGGCCGTGGGCGAGGCGGTCGTCGAGTACCTCGCGCCGGTGCGCGAGCGCTACGAACAGCTCCGCACCGACGAGGGGGAGCTCGAGCGGATCCTGGCCGAGGGAGCGGACAAGGCCCACGCGATCGCTGCCGACACCCTGCTCGACGTCCGTCAGGCGATGGGCGTCGGACCGGTCCGGGCCCGACAGTAGCCTGCCGACGATGCGGATCGCCGACCTCGAGCTCGACCTCGACGTCTTCGCCGGGCCGTTCGACCTGCTGCTGACGCTCGTCCTGCGCGAGGAGATCGACCTGCTCGAGGTCGATCTGGCCGACGTCGTGATCACCTATATCGACCACCTCGAGAGCCGCGGCGAGCTCGACCTCGAGGCCGCCACCGAGTTCCTCGTCCTGATCGCTGCGCTGCTCGAGCTGAAGTCGCGCCTGCTGCTCCCCGGCGAGGAGATCGACGAGCTGATCGAGTTCGAGCCGGGCGAGGCCGCCGAGGAGCTCCTGGCGCGCCTGCTCGACGCCCAGCGATACCGGTCGGCGTCGGCCCACCTGCGCAACCGGCTCGCTGCGCAGGAGGGGCATCGCTTCCGCTCCGCTCCGCTGCCCGCGACGCTGCGGCGCGCATCGCTCCTCGAGGCCGACGCGGTGTACGACCCGGCTCTGCTCGGCCGGGCCGTGGGAACGCTGCTCGAGGTGCCCGAGCCGGTCGACATCCGCCACATGGTGGGGTCGCGCGTCACCGTGGCCGAGCGTCTGCTCCACCTGCGGGCGCTACTTCGGCGAGGGCGCTTCAGCTTCGACGAGGCGGTGTCGCGCGCGGACCGGGTGACGGTCGCCGTCACGCTCTATGCCGTGCTCGAGCTCTACAAACAGGGCGAGCTGACCTGGACCCAGGATGAGCCGTTCGCCGAGATCACGATTGAGCCGCGTCGCATGAACGGCGCGGCCGCCGCCTCGGCCCCGGCTCCGGAGAGGTTGAGCGCGTGACGCTTCCGCTCGAGTCGACGCTCGAGGCGCTGCTCTTCCTGAGCCCCGACCCAGTCGAGGCCGAGGCGCTGGCCGGCGCCACCGGATCCGAGCTGCACGAGGTCGTCTCGTCGCTCGAGCGGCTGCGCGAGCACTATGACTTCGAACGCCGCGGGCTGATACTGCGCGAGCTGGCCGGGGGCTGGGTCCTGTCGACGCATCCCGACGCGGAGGCTGCGGCGCGCCAGCTGCTGGCCAAGCCCCGCACGCCGGCGCTCACCCCGGCCCAGGCCGAGACGCTCGCCATCATTGCCTACCTGCAGCCTGTTTCCCGCCCCGAGATCGCCCGCATCAGAGGAGTCAACGCCGAGTCGGCCGCCGCCACGCTGCTCGAGCGGGGGCTGGTCGAGGAGTCCGGCCGCTCGCAATTCGGCGCGGTGCTCTACCGGACCACCGACCTGTTCCTACGCCTGTTCGGCCTGACCTCGATCGACGAACTGCCCGAGCTGAGCGATTTCGACCCCTCGCCCGAGCTCGAGGCGGAGCTGCGCGAACGCCTGCTCCAGGCCGGCGAGGCCCGCGCCGGCGCCTGACTTCCTGAAGTCTGGGTGCGCGCATCCCGCCCGCCGGCAAGCGCGCACTCCGACGGTGGGATGCGTACAGGTGGACGAGTAAGCACCCTCACATTTACGTGGCACCCGATGGTACGGTGCCCACCGAGGTGGGAAAGCAACACGTGTGGGGTGTCGCCGGCGCCCGTCGCGGGTCTCTCGGGTCTATTCGCCGAGTCCTGCTGGGCGTCGCGTCCGCTGTCCTCTTGACGGCCGTGGCTCCCGCCATGGCGTCGGCAGCGATCACGGTGACGCACGCGACGCTCACCTCGGCCGGGCTGAGTAGCCTCGCCGCCCCCGCCGGATCGGTGGCGTACGACAGCAAGGTGACGGTCACCGTGACTGCGGGCTACACCACACGCGCGATTGCCTATGCCTACAACGCGAGCATGAACGATGCGACCTGCGTCAACGTATCGGGTACGTCGCCTTACACCGTCAATGTTGTGCTGCCTCGCACACCGAGCGACCCGGCCTCCTACTCGCTCTACTTCCGAGCGTCGACGGCCGCGGGGTGCGGCGGGACGAACAGCAACGTGTTCCAGTTGCCGGGCGCGGTCCGCGTGACCAGCCCGGGCGCCAACCCGGATTTGAGCGCGGGGTGCGGCCTCAACGTGATGCTCGTGCTGGACGAGTCCTACTCGATCAGAAGCCCGGTGGATTACCGGGCCGAGGTCCGCAATGCCGCGACGAGCTTCCTGCACGCGCTGTCGGGCACCGGGTCGAGCGTGGCGATGACGCTGTTCTCGCGAACGGCGCGTCTGGCCCCGTTCGGCTACACGCTCGTCAACCAGACGACGATCAACGACGTCTTCACGCCGTATATAGAGAACGCGCCGGGCACCGGCGGCTACAACCCGAGCAGCAGCACGGCTGCGACCAACTGGCAGTCCGCGTTCGGCGAGGTCAGGCAGGCCAACGACAGCACGCGCCAGGCCCAGCTCGTCGTGTACGTAACGGACGGGGATCCGAACACCTACACCAACGACGCCGGAGGGACGACCACTGGCAGCGACGGAAATATCGAGGCGATGACCCGAGCCGCCTCGGCCGCCGACCGGGTCAAGGCGCAAGGTTCCCACGTGTTTGTGATCGGTGTGGGAGCCGCCATCAACAACCCCGACAGTGCCGCTCGACTCACGGCGATCTCCGGCCCGCACGAGTACCCCGACCCGACCAGCGACCTCACCAAGGCCGACTTCACCCTCGTGACGAGGTTCGCCGAGCTCGAGGCGAGCCTGCGCGCGATCGCCGTCTCACTGTGCCAGTCCTCGTTGATCGTCACCAAGCTGGTGAACGCTCAGGACGGCGAGGGATACTCGCCGGCTTCCGGATGGCATTTCACCACCACGCTCAGTGCTGCCGGGGGGCACGAGTGGCTCGAGCCGCCGACGGGAGCCGTCCCTTCCGCTACCGCCAGCACCGGAGCTGACGGGGTGGCGCGGTTCGAGTGGCGGACCAACAGTGCCGACTCCGACGCTGCGGTGAGCGTCGCCGAGACGCAGATGCCCGGCTACAGCTTCGTGCAGGCCCAATGCCAGACGATCAGTGCCGCAGGCCCTGGGCCGATCGAGACCGACACGGCGGGGATTCCGTCGGCCACGCTCAAGCCCCACGAGTTTCGCACCTGTCAGGTCTACAACGCGGCGCCTTCAGCGCATCTGACGGTGGTCAAGAGCCTGATTCCGAGCACCGACCCGGGCCGGTTCGACTTGCTCGTGGACGGCATTCCCCGGATCGAGCAGGTAGGTGACGGTGGTTCCACAGGCCAGCTGACCGTCGGGCTCGGCACGCACACGGTAAGCGAGCAAGTCACTGCCGCGGAGGCGGAGGCCGCGACGCCCATCGCGCTCGATCAGTACTCGATCAGCACCAGCTGCGTGAACCAGACGACCGGGGCTCTGGTCGCGTCGGGAACAGGACCCGCGGCGGTGGCGGTGACGCTGACGAGCAGCTCGGAGAACGTCGTGTGCACGATCACCAACCAGCGGACGTCCGAGCCGCCGCCGCCGATCACGCCCCCCGAGCCGCCCGTCGTCCCACCGGCGCCGTGCGGCGACTACGAGTCAACCAGCCCTGAGTGCGGCGAGATAGTGCACCCGGTCCCGCAGGCGCGGCTGACGATCCGCAAGCAGATGCCCGCGCGGGCCGCGGTGGGGGATCTCGTGCCCGTGACGATCACGGTCAAGAATGTCGGCGACGCAACTGCCACGAACGTCACGTTGAACGACACCCCGCCCGGCGCGGGCCGGATCGTTCGCATTGAGGGTCTTCACGGCAGGCGACGGAAGGACGGCAGCGTCGTGTGGAATCTCGGCGACCTCGCGCCCGGGGCCACGCGGACCGTCCACGCCACCATGCTGATCAACCAGACCGGCACGCTGCGTAATACCGCGATCGCCGGCGCAGCCAACGCCGTCGTGGTCGCGGCCGACGCGGACGTGCGAGTCGCCGCGGCGGTCGCTCCCGCCGTCACCGGCTGAGCCGGTGCGTGGTGGCGCGCGTGCGTGGCTCCTGGGCACGCTCGTCGCGGCAGGCCCGTTCCTAGCGGGCGGATACCGGGTGCCGCCGGCGCGCGCCGCCGCGGTCGCATGTTCGGGGGGAGCGGCGACGTCCTCCGCGGTTGGCAGCCCCACTGGTGCGCTCGCCTGGCGGGCCGGTCTTGAGGGGCGTACCGCCGTCTTCGACCGGCCCGGCTCGCTCGCGCCGCGAGCCTGGGTCGACTTCTCGCAGGCGCCGTGGCTGCTGATCCTCGGCGCCGCTCCGCTGCCCGATGGTCAGTGCATGGTGCGGGTGCGCCTGCCCTGGCGTCCGAACAATGCGGCGGGATGGATCGACGGCCGGGACGTGCTCCTCGCACCGACCCCGTGGCGAATCGTCGTGTCCCGGTCGCTGCGAACCCTGACCCTTTTTGACCTGGGTCGTCGCGTGCAACGCGTGCGGGTGGTCGTCGGCAAGCCGAGCACCCCGACACCGACCGGCCTATTCGCGATCGCGGACGCGGTTGCATCGAACCCTGCCGAGTTCGTCGGCAGCTGGGTTCTCGCTCTCACCGCTCACAGCGACGTGCTCCGAGCGTTCGACGGAGGCGACGGGAACGTGGCGATCCACGGTCGCGGCGGCGCGAGTCTGGCCGATCCGCTCGGATCCGCGGCCAGCCACGGGTGCATCCGGCTCGCTAACGACACGATCGACGCTTTGGTCGGCCGGATCGGCCGCTACGAGTTGCCGGGCACGCCCGTCCAGGTGCTCAGCTAGGCGCGCCCGCGACGCGAGCCGGCTCGGCTACGGGCGGGCCTGACCGGGCCGCGAGCTGACCGCAGGCGGCGTCGATCTCGCGTCCGCGGGTGAGGCGTACGGTGGCGCTCAACCCGTGGCGCTCGAGCTCGTCGCGGAAGGCCGCGATTGCCTTGGGGCTCGAGCCTTCGAATCCCGAATCGGTCGGGTTGTACGGGATCAGGTTGACCTTGAACATGCGCGGATCGAGGACGTCCGCGAGCTGGCGCGCCTGCGCGAACGAGTCGTTGACGCCGGCGAGCATCACGTACTCGACGAACACTCTTCGCCGCTTGCGCTCGTAGTGGGCCTCGCAGGCCGCGATCACATCGGGGAGCGGATAGCGCTCGTTGACCGGCATCAGCTCGGTGCGCAGCGCCTCGTCGGCGGCATGCAGCGACAGCGCCAGCCGGATCGGCATCGGACTCTCGGCTAGGCGCTCGATGCCGGGGATCCAGCCGATCGTCGAGATCGCGGTGCGGCGGTGCGTGATCCCGAGGTCGGGCAGGCGTTGGCACGCGGCCAGGACGTTGTCCAGGTTCATCATCGGCTCGCCCATGCCCATGAACACCGCGTGGTCGACCGCGCCGATCCGGCGGAAGTGAAGCGCCTGGTCGAGGATCTCCGAGGCGGTCAGGTTGCGCCCGAAGCGCATCTGCCCGGTGGCGCAGAACGTGCAGGTGAGCGGGCAGCCGGACTGCGAGGAAAGGCAGAGCGAGCGTCGGCCGTCGCGGTAGACCATGAGCACGGCCTCGACCGGCCGGCCGTCGTGCGTGTGGAACAGGACCTTCACCGTGCCGTCGGTGGCGTGTGCCTCGCGTTCGGAGACGAGGCTCGAGAACGGGACCTCGCGGTCGAGCGTTTCACGGAGCGCGAGCGGCAGATCGGACATGTCCGAGAAGCCGGTGGCGCCCCGGGCGGCCCATTTCCACACCTGGCCGGCGCGGTAGCGCGGCTCGCCGAGCTCGGACAGCTTGCCGTCGAGAAGGTTCAAATCCACGGCGTCTATGGTGACACCAAGGCGCCGCCGTCAGGCGCCGCCGCGAAAATCCCAACCTCATGCGACTCGCCAAGTACCTTGCGACATCGGGCGTGGCATCGCGCCGAACGAGCGAGGAGATTGTCCGAGCCGGTCGCGTCACGGTCGACGGCGAGATGATCACCGACCCCGCGCGCGACGTGTCGGCGGACAGTCGCGTGGCACTCGACGGGAAGAGCGTGTCGGCCGTCCACGAGGGCGTCGTGTACGCGCTCAACAAGCCCGCCGGCGTCGTCTCGACCGCGCGCGATCCGCAGGGCCGTCCGACCGTGGTGACGCTCGTCCCGCAGACCGGGCGGCTCTACCCGGTGGGACGCCTCGACATCGACACGACCGGGTTGATCCTGCTCACTAACCAGGGCGAGCTGGCCCACCGGCTCACCCATCCCAGCTTCGAGGTCGAGAAGACCTACCGGGCGGTGGTCGGAGGGCCTGCGCTCGAGGAGCGAGCGCTGCGGACGCTCCGGGAAGGGGTCGAACTTGAGGACGGGCCCAGCGCGCCGGCGCGCGTACGACGTGTGTCGGGCGACACGCTCGAGATCACGATCCACGAAGGGCGCAAGCGGCAGGTCAAGCGTATGTGCGAGGCGGTGGGCCATCCGGTCAAGCGACTTGAACGGATCGGCTTCGGCCCGCTCGCGCTGGGCGACCTGCCGCGCGGGCGGTGGCGGAAGTTGAGCGACGCCGAGGTCGAGATGCTGACCGCGGCGTCTAACGCTGGGTCAGAAGCTCGTCGTTGACGAGCCGCGTCGACGTCAAAACCCGCGAAATATCGGCCTGGGTCAGCGTGACCGGGTGAGCCGCCACCATGCGGAGGATCGAGAACTGGTGCTCGTGGCGGAGTGAGACGACGTGGAAGCCGGCCACGGGATATCTCGCCTGCATCCGTGACGGCCACAGGTTGCAGGCCGATCCCCACCAGCAGAAGCCGGAGCTCGCCGGCGAGGTGAACGACACGATGTCGAGCTCGCTTACCCGCTCGATCTGGTGCCCGCGCCAGAAGGCGAGCCGCGGCATGTAGAGCGACAGAGGCAACAGGTCCTTGTAGTGCTGGACCAGGATCGCGCGGCCGCCGGCGGGAGCGTGATCCCCCAGCGCACTCGCCACCACTCGCCAATCGGGGCGCTCGAGGTTCCGATCGAACGCCACCCCGCCCGCGGTCACGAGCCCCATCGCGCACAGCGCGACCGCCGCGACGCCGCCCACGACACGCGGACGGGGGACGGCCAGTCCGCCCGCGACGAGCAGCGCGCACGCCGCCCACAACGCGAGCATGTTGCGCGTCAAAAGATCGTCGAACCCGACCGCGACGAGCACGAGGCTGAGCACGAACCCGGCGAGCGCGAGCCCGCCCGCGACCAGCGCGCCCCGCCGTGGCTCCGGCGCGGATCGCAGCACGAGGAGCACCAGCGCGAGGATCACGATGGCGATCGCCAGCGGCTCGAACACCCCGTGCGCGGGCCCGTCGAAGCCGGCCGCGAACTGCGGCACGATCTGCCCGAGCCGCCGGCCGAACGGCGAGTTGTGGATCCAGTTGCCCTTGCCGGTCCCGTGCTGGCTGATCGCGAGCGGGATCAGGCCGAGACCGCACAGGCCGACCACCGCGAACGCGATCTGAACCGGGCGGCGACGGCGGTGAGTCACGAGCAACCAGATCGCCTCGGGCACGACGGCGAGGACCGCGTAGTAGTGCGTGGCCAGCGCCAGCGCGGACGCGATCACCCACGCGGCGAGCCAGCGTGGCGTTGGGCGGGCGCGGGCATAGGCGAAGGCGAGCAGCGACACGCTCGCGAGCAGCGCGAGCATCTCGTAGGAACGCGCCTCCTGGGAGTACCAGATGAGGAGCGGGCTGCACGCGGCGAGGGCGGCGGCGATCAACCCCGTGCGTCGGGAGACGAGCTTCGCGCCGGTCGCGTACACGACGGGTACGAGCAGCACGCCGCACACGGCCGACAGCGCGCGCAACGGCGCCTCGCCGTAGCCGAACACCCGCGCCCACACCCACGCCACGCAGTAGTAGAGCGGGGGAGTCGATTCGGTCTGCGGGATCAGCCCGAGCATCTTGCCCGGGGAGAAGTGCACGAGCAGCGCCGTATTCGCCTCGTCGAACCAGAACCCCTGATGGCCGATGCGGTAGAAGCGCAGCACGGCCGCGAGCACGGTCAACGCTGTCACCGCGGCGACGGTGGGGTCGGCGAGCAACGCCCGCGTGCGCGCCGCGGGAGCCGCGGGACGGCCCAGGTCAGGTGCCGCCGTGCCGACGCTCACGCGCGGCATGTTAGGACTACCACTACGCTGAAGCCCGAGGCCGGCGGCGCCCCCTTAACCAGATTTCAACCCGGGCAGACGGCCACCGTACCTCGCGCAGGGCAGTATTTCTGACTGATGCTCCAAGACCCAAGCCAGATCGAAGGCATTCCACCGCTCGCGCCGAGTGTGAACGGCAACGGTGTGCTGTCCGCGACGGCGGTTGGCGCCGGCCGCGGAGAGGCGAGCGTGGCGCTGCCCGGCCTGCCTTCGGTGCGCCTCCCGTTTGCGCTGCGTGTCCCGCGAGCGTTGCGCGAACCGCGCGCGGGACGGATCGCGCTCGCTTCGATCGTGCTCTGCGTGCTCGTGATGGTCGTGTACGAGTCGGGGGGGCCGACGCTGCTCACGCCGCGCTCGGGCGAAATCTTCTCGTCGTGGGAGGCGGGTCCGCTGTACGGGTTGGTGAGCGGCCTTCACCCAGGCTCGACCGCACTCGGCTACTCGCTGAGCGCGCTGATTCTCGCCATGCTCGCGGCCTACGGCGTCGCGCTCGCCGCGCTTCGCACCCTGTCGACGCGGATGATCGTGGCGTGCATCGTCGCCGCCCACGTGCTCCTGCTGCTGGCGCCTCCCTTCCAGCTCACCGACATGTTCAACTACCTCGGGTACGCCCGCCTGGGCGGGCTTCACGGGCTCAACCCGTACACCCACGTGATCGGCCAGGAGATGCACGACCCGGTCTATCACTTCGCCACCTGGCTCAACCTCCACAGCCCGTACGGCGAGCTGTTCACTGCGCTGAGCTACCCGCTGGCTTTCTTGCCGCTCCCCGTCTCCTACTGGATCGTCAAGGTGGCCACGGTGGCGATGAGCCTGGTGTTCATCGCACTCGTATGCGACTGCGCCCGGCGCCTTGGCCGCGACCCGCGCTACGCCGCCGTTCTTGTCGGCCTCAACCCGATCTACCTCGTATACGGCGTCGGCGGCTTCCACAACGACTTCTTCATGCTGGTGCCGATGACGGCTGCGATAGCGCTTCTACTCTCGCGGCGCGATCGCAGCGCCGGCGCCGTCCTGATGCTCGCGGTGGCGGTCAAGTTCACCGCGGTGCTCCTGCTGCCGTTCCTGCTCGTCGCCGTGCGCACATGGCCGCGCCGCCGCGCCGTGATCGTCGGGGCGGTGCTCGCGGCGATCCCGCTGATCGTGATG
>DATBYI010000113.1:0-5372 GCA_036513815.1 Solirubrobacteraceae bacterium | reverse complement strand
GTCACCTTCTCGGTCGCCAGCACGGTCAGGTCGGCCACCTCGCGCCGGATCTCCTGGATCGCGCGGCGCGTCTCGGACTCGATGTCGCGACGCGTCTGCTCCATCAGCTGCTCGCGCCGCTGCTCGGCCTCCGCCTGGATCTCCCGCTCACGCGCCTCGGCCGTCTTGCGCGACCGCTCGAGGATCTGTTCGGCCTGCTCGCGCGCCTCCTTCAGCCGCTCCCGGTACTCGGCGCGCAGCTCGTCGGCCTCGTGGCGGACCCGCTCGGCGTGGTCGATCGACTCCTCGATGGCGTGCTGCCGGCGGTCGAGCGCCTCCGAGATTCGCGGGAAGGCGAGCTTCCACAGGATGTACAGCGAGATGCCGAACAGGAGCAGCGTCCAGATCATCAACCCGACGTTCGGCGTGATCAGGAACGAACCGCTCGAGGCGGCGACAGGGAGGTGAGCGACGGCGGCCATCTACTTGAGGACGTAGGAGAGGAGGCCGGCGACCAGACCGTAGAAGAACACCGCCTCGGTGAGCGCGAACCCAAGCCACTGGATGCTGGTGATCTCGTCGCGCATCTCGGGCTGCCGGGTGACCGCCTCGATCACCTTGCCGAAGATGATTCCGATGCCGACGCCCGCGCCAACCGCGCCCAGACCACCGCCGACGGCGATCCCGAAGCCGGCCGTGATCCCGGACGATGCCGCGATGGGAATGATGTGGAAAACAGCAAGCATCAGGGACTCCTTCTCGTGTTAGTGGTGACTGACCGCGCCGCCGATATAAATGGCGGCGAGGGTCGCAAAGATGAACGCCTGCAGCGTGGCCACGAGGCCGAGCTCGAAGATGTAGATGAGGACTCCGGCCGGGAGCGCGAACCAACCGAGCGCCTGGAGGCCGAGAATCACTGCCAGCCCGCCGGCCAGGAACAGCAGAATGATGTGGCCGGCGAAGATATTGGCCCAGAGCCGGATGGTCAGCGACAGCAGCCGCATTAGGGTGGAGATCACTTCGATCGGGAAGATCAAGAGCAACATCGGGCCGTGCACGCCGGCCGGAATCAGGCTCTTCAGGTAACCGATTGGCCCCTGGGCGCGCACGCCGACCCAGTTGAACGCGATGAACACCACGAGGGCGAAGACGAGTGGGATCGAGATGTTCGCGGTGGCCGCGTACAGCGCAAAGTCGGGGATGCGAGCCCCGAACACGGTGAATTTCTCCCCCGAATTCGTCGGCAGCGGCAGGTAACCGATCAGGTTGCAGTACCAGATGAACAGGAACAGCGTGCCGAGGAACGGGAACCACTTGGCCGCCATCGAGTCCGGCATGTTCCCCCGGGTGATGTTGTCGCGCATGAGCGAATAGATGACCTCGACGCTGGTCTGGATCTTGTTCGGTCGGGCCTGCATCCGCCGGGAGATCCAGAGCATCGTCCCGATGGTCAGGATCGTGGCCAGGAACAGGTAGATCACCGCGCGGTTGATGCTGAAGACACCGAGGTGGACCCACTGGACGATCTTGAACTCGTTCTGGATCTGGAACTCGTTGTTCTTGTGCTGGGTGAACCCGTAGACCAGGATCAGCAGGACGAACACGCCCAAGTAGACGGCGGTCCCGATCAGCAGGACTTTCCGCGTCTTGCTCATCGCGACCTCGGCCGGGTCAGGACGGACAGGACGAGCTGCATCGTGAACGCGAACACGATCACCAGCAGCGCCGTGAGCCCGGCATCGCGGCCCGATCCGTTGCGGACCAGGATCACCGCGATCGCCAGCAGGAAGAGCCGGGCCATCAGGTAGCCGAGCCGGAGGGTGATCTCTCGCCTCGGGTCATCGAGCGCGTCCGCCAGGCGCTCGACGCCCACGCCGGCGGCGCGCAGGACGATCCAGGCGCCGGCGCCGGCCAGGTATCCCACCGCCGGGACGCCGATCAGCAGCATGATCGGAGTCGCCACCGCGACGACGGCCACGTCGAGATAGGCCAACAGCGTGATCGGGGCTTCGGAGGGGGCTGGTGCGCTCAACGACATTGGGGGCGTGATTTTGGAAAGCGGGAATCAGTTGTCCGTCTTTGTGACGATGGGAGCTATCAAGCTGAGGACCAAATATCGGTGGGACGCCGACCGAGCGGCGCCACGGGACAGTCACGTCAAACGGGAACTTACCCGCAGCGTTACCGTCCATCCCGAGGATGGGGCCCCCAAGAGTAGCGTGGTAGGCGCGAGCTTAGCGCGCCGACGACACAGCTTCGCGCCGCAGTGACGGCTTCGGCAGCTGACCCTCGGCCCAGAGAGCCGCGATGCCCGCGCGGGGCAGGCCCAGCGCGCCCTCGTAGACGAGGTAGCGCGGCTCCCAACGCGGAAAGAACTTCGCGTTGAAGCGGTACAGGCTCTCGATCTGGAAGAACGGGTTGCCGAGCGCAATCAGCTTGCCGAGGACCCGCTCCAGGCGCTTCTCCGGGCTGTGCATCCACTTGGCGAAGGCAGCGAAGTTCAGTGAGAGCTCCTGGAGTCCTCGCTCGCGCAGCAGCTCGATCGCCCGGACGACCAGGAATTCAGTCAGTCCGTTGGGGGTGCTGGGGTCGCGGCGCATGAACGACAGCGACACGGCAGGACGCCCGTAGCAGGGGACGAAATGCAGCACGCCACGGATCGCGCCCTCCCCGTCGCGCGCGAGCACCACGAGCGTGTCGTCGTCGTGCTCGCCCTGGAGGGAGTCCATCGCCATCGAGAAGCCTCGCTCCGGCGCGCCTTGGCGGCCGCGCTCGAGCACCGCCTCGACCTCCTCGAGGATGGCCTCGTCGAGCGTCCGCAGCTCGCACAGCTCGGCGGTGAAGCCCGCTTTGTCCAACCTGGTGACCGACTGGCGGACCTTGCGGATCGGCCGCCCCTCGAGCGAGAAGCGCCCGAGCTCGACGACGGCCTCGTCCCCGAGGTAGATCGTCTTGAGCCCCAGCTCCTCGTACAGCGGGCAAATTCCGGCGCTTGCGCCCAGGGCCCCGAGCTTGAGCCCCCGGGCTTCGGTGAACTCATGCACCTGGCGCAGGAGCGGCCGGAGGGCGTCGGAGGGTCCGACGGGGTCGCCGGACAGCAGCAGGACGCCGTTCTCGATCGTGTAGCCGACGAACGCCCGGCCGTCCTCGCCGAACAGGTAGCGCTCGTCGGCGCGCAGCTTGAAGAAGGCGAGCGTGTCCGCGCCGTGGGCGCGCACCAGCTCCGCCGCCACCTGGCGCACGGCCCGGCTCGGTAGCGTGCGCGACGCGGTCAGCGGCCGGAAGATGAGATAGGCGATCAGCAGCAGCGTCGCGAGCTCAAGGGTGTGCACGCCGACCGGGATGTGATGGTGGTAATGGATCGGCCCCGGCTGCCAGCGCAGGAGATCTCCGGTCTCGGTCACCACCGTGCCCCAGGCCGGATGGCCCTGGGTGGCCCAAGTCGCGAGCGCGGCCAACCCGACGCCGAGCAAGCCGACGAGCGGCACGCGCCAGATCGCCGAGCGCAGCGTGATCCGGTCGTGGCGCACGGGGAAGGCATTTCGTCCGGCGAGCAGGACGAGCGCGGCGGTCCAGGTGATGATCGTTTCCTCGAAATCCAGGCCCTTCAGCAGGTCGAACACGCCGAGGGCCAGCATGAGCACGACGGCCGTCTGGAGCGCGCGACGCCGGCGCTTGGCCAAGTACGGCGCCACCAGTAGCAGGGCGGCGCCGGCCGGGAGCGAGAGCGCGTGGAACAGACGCATCGCCTCGACGGGCTCGAACTCGAGCAGCAGGTGCCCGCGCCACCGGATGTTCGGCGTGAGCGCCGACGCGATGTTGATCGCGCCGACCAGCGCGGCGGCCACTGCGGCAAACGCCGGCAGGCGGCGGGTCAGACCTTGTAGCGAAACGCTCATTGGAGTCAAGTACGCGTGGACCGCGGGAAACCTCGCGGCGCACGGGGTCTATGTGTCGATTCTCATGCGCCCAGGCACGGGCGCCAGGCGCCGCCGATCATCGAACGAACGCCTCCCACCGCAAGTATCCCCTGGGTCGGCGTTGGTTACGCCCTCGCCGCGCGCGATCCTGCCTGGGCTTGCCCTAAGGCGCCGCCGTCAGGCGTCATCTGAGCCGTCGCCCCGGGCGCCTCGCGAGGCGTTCTGCGCGGCAGCGTGAGCGTCAGCGCCAACGCGGCGAGCGGCAGCACGGCCACGGTCTCGAACACGGCCTTGAGACCGTCTGCGTCAGCGATCAGGCCGAGCAGCGGCGCCCCGACCCCGCCCAGCCCGATCGAAAGCCCGATCGTCACCCCGGAGGCAACGCCGATCCGACCCGGCAGATACTCCTGGCCCATCACGATCGTCACGGCGAACGTGGCAATCGTCACCATCCCCGCGAGCGCCGCGAACACCACCGCGAGCCCAGGACCGGACAGGAGAAAGCCCACGACCAGCGGCGGAGTGACGCACATCGACCCGATGAGTACGGCCCGGCGCCCGAACCGGTCCGCCAGCGGCCCCCCGAGCAGTGTCCCGGCCGCACCGCCGAGGAGCATTGCGGTCAGGGCGGTGTTGCCCAGCGCCTTGCTCGTGTGCAGGACGTTCACGTAGTAGAGCGGAATGAACGTGACCATCCCGAAGTAGACGAACGAGCGCACGGCGATCACCCCAGCCAGCCGCACGAACGGGCCCCACGCCTCGCGATGCTCCTCCCTCTGCACCCGGCCCCCGACCAGGTCGACGCGAAATCCCCTGAGCCGAGGGAGCTCATGGAGGAGGAAGAGCGCCATCAGCCCGGTGGGGATCACGACGAACACGGTTCCGTGCAGGCCGAAGGCCAACAGCAACGGCGTGACCAGCACTGGGCCGAGCGCGAAACCGACGTTTCCGCCGACGCTGAACAGGCTCATTCCGCGCGCACGGCGAGCACCCGAGACGTAGTTGGCAAAGCGCGAAGCCTCGGGGTGGAAGGCCGCCACGCCGATCCCGCTCAGCACCACGGCAGCGAAGGTCAGGCCATAGCTGGGCGCGAGCCCGGCGAGGGCGACGCCGACACCGCCAAGCGCGGGGCCGAGGGGGATCAGCCACGACAGCGAGAGGCGATCCGAGAGGTGGCCGAAGAGCGGCTGGATCACCGAGGAGGAGATCGTTGCCGCCAGAACGAGCGCCGACGCGGCGGCGTAGCTCAGGTGATCCTTGGAGATGAGGAACGGCAGCAGCGCCGGGATCGAGCCCTGCGCGATGTCCGTGAACATGTGGCCCGCGGAGAGCGTGGCCATCGCCCGGCGGTCCACATCGACCGACGTCGTCCGGCGGTCAACGCCGGAGTCCTTCACTCCTCGCTCTCCGCGAGGCGTCGCTGCACGAGACGACGCTTGGCCACCAGCTCAGATTCGAGTTGCTCGAGCTCGC
>DATBYI010000112.1:0-5942 GCA_036513815.1 Solirubrobacteraceae bacterium | reverse complement strand
GCACTCCGAAGACCGCAGCCGCCTCGAGCAGCGCGCCGGCGTTCTTGACCGTGACGTCGCTCAACAGCGCCACCACGACCGCGAGAATGAGGGCGTTCGTCAGCCACGAGATGGCGAGCCGGACCACGAGCGGCGGCCCGGGAGTCGGCCGCTCGACCGCGATGTCGTGCTGCCTGGGGCTCACGTACTCAGAGTAAACCCCCGGGGACCCGAGTTGGGAGAACTCCGATCAGTAGCTGAATACGGTCGCGCCCTCGCCGATCCACTCCCAGAGCGGAGTGGCGCCACCGATCTCGGCGGCGTCGATCAGATCCTCCTGGACGAGCTTGCGCGAGTTGAAGCAGATCGGGCACACGAGCATGCGGCCGCCCGCCGACGCGTACTGCTCGAGCAGCGTCGGGAGGGCCGGACAGCCGTCGCATGCGACTCCCTGGGCCAGGCCCGAGAGCGCCAGCCGCACCGCCTCCTTGGTCAGGAACATGGTGACCGGCCGGCCGGATTGGGCCGCTGCGCCGCCGACGAGAAACGCGACCGTTACACGCTCGGGGTCCTCGAGGCCGGTGGCCAGGTTGATTACGACCTTCCCGTCTGCGCTCATCTTCCCTCCGCTCGGTTTGTGTCGCCCCAACGTGGCCGGCCATCGTGCCTAGGCTCTCACGCCCGGCGGGGGCAGGAGAAGGGCCCTATCCGAGCGTCAGCTGCCCATGCACGTAGTCGATCGAGATCGTCCCGAAATGAGACAGCACATCCGAGCCGAGCAGCCCGAACGCCTTGCCGTCCGCGCCCGCGATCACGGAGTCCGTGGCCACGATGTTGGGCAGGGGCTGACCGGCGATCGACCAGCGCGACAGCCGGACCTTGCTCGCCGCCTCAGAGCAGCCGACCCCGGTGACCTTGATCGGCTTGCCGACCATCTTCAGGTGCAGCTTGCGCGCGAGCGCCACGTCGACGAGCGTCTTGGAGGACCCGGTGTCGACCAGGAAGGGGAAGGCGCGGCCATGGATGACGACCCGGGCGAGCGCGAGCGTCTCGCCGTCGCGCGCCTTGAGAATGACCAGCGGAGCGGTCGAGGCGACATGCGCTGACGGGGTCGACGCGAACCCCCAGCCGGTGAAGGCGACCAGCACGAACGAACCGACCAGCCCTGCAAGAGCGATGAAACGGCGCACCCTTCCTCCCTTCGTTGGAACCTGGACGTGGCGACCTGGCGCGATCGAGCCTAGAGGTTCCGATGCGGAGGTGGGATTAGCCGCTCGAGCCCGTGGCCTGCGCGACGGTGGCGGGCGTGATCACGCCGTCCGAGGCCGGAATACAGGCCCGGGCGGCGGTCGCGACCTGCGGCGCATGGAGGTCGATGCCGGCGGCGGTGATCATCTGGATCGTCAGCTGGCCTTGCAGGCCCGGATCTGGAAAGTCGTTGACGCCGTGCCCGCGCATGCAGCGCGCGAAGCTCAGAAGATCCTGCGTGTGCTGGCGCCGCTGGGCGGCCTGCGCGGCTAGATCGGCGTTCGTAGGCTTGGGCAGGATCCCGTTACACGCCTTCAGGGCCGTTTTGAATCCGGGCGCGTTCGGGCCGACCGCCCTGATGGCGATCTGCTGCCCGTTGCCGTTGCTCGTCACCTTGGGATCGGGGAAGTTGGTCACGCCGTGATTTCTCATGCAGGCGGAGTATTCGTAGGCCTTCGTGACGAAGGTCTGGGGCGATGGGGTCGAGTTGCTAGTGCTGGTGGAGGACGAAGAGCCGCAGGCGCCCACGAGCAGCGCGAGACCGGCGATCACCAGCGTCGTCCGGACGATCTTCATGTTCCCGACACCTCCTCAGAGCAGCTGAGCACTCGAACACGGAGGTTGTAGAAGATGCCCGGTGACAGCATCGTCACGAACGCTGTCACCTGGCTGTTACCGGAGCTCGGGCATGCTGCCCGCAGGCCGATGCGGATTCTGGTTGCGGAAGATCACAAGCGCCTGGCCGATGCGGTGGCCGAGGGACTCCGTCGCGAGGGTATGGCGGTCGACGTCGCCTACGACGGAGAGGACGCGCTGACCCACGTAGCGCTTCTCCGCTACGACGTCGTCGTGCTCGATCGCGACCTCCCGCGCGTGCACGGGGACGACGTGTGTCGCGCGCTGATCGCCGAGCATCGCGAGACGAGGGTGCTGATGCTCACGGCCGCGAGCACGATCCGCGAGCGCATCGAAGGTTTGGGCCTCGGAGCCGACGACTACCTGACCAAGCCGTTCGACTTCGATGAGCTAGTCGCCCGCGTCCGCGCGCTCGCGCGTCGCTCCACGCCTGCGCTGCCCCCGATGCTCAGACATGGAGACCTGATCGTGGATCCCGCTCGCCGCGTCGCCGTCCGCGGCCAGGTTCCGCTGGCGCTGACCCCGAAAGAGTTCGCGGTGCTCGAATACCTGCTCGGCGCCGAAGGTCGCGTCGTGTCGGCCGAGGAGCTCCTCGAGCGGGTCTGGGACGAGGCCGCCAATCCCTTCACGACCACGGTAAAGACGACAATCGGTCGGCTCCGAGGCAAGCTGGGAGAGCCGTCGCTGATCGAGACGGTTCGCGAAGCCGGTTATCGGATCTGAATCCGTGGCCTTCCGAAACCGTTCACGCAGCTTCTCCGCCCGGCCGCGCATGCGCATGCGCACGGCGCGCATGCGCCTCACGCTGCTCTACTCGGGGATGTTCCTCCTCCTCGGGACGACGGTGATCGCAGTGATCGTCCTGCTCACCGGCCAAAGCCCACTCATCGCCCACGTCCACATCGACGGGGCCGGAGCGACCGTCGCCCGGGCAGTGCCGGTGCGGCGGCTGGACGCCGCGACGCAGGTGGGCAGCGAGGTGATCGCGCAGCGAAGCGCCGATTTCGCTCGACTCTTCACGGTCTCGTGGGCCGTCTTGGCCGTCACCACAGTCGGCTCGGCGGTCCTCGGCTGGTTCGCCGCCGGCCGGGTGCTGCGGCCAGTCCGCTCGATCACGGCGACCGCGCGCACGATCTCGGCGGGGAACCTGCACGAGCGACTCGCCCTCGAGGGTCCGCAGGACGAGTTCAAGGCGCTCGGCGACACGCTGGACGAATTGCTCGCACGGCTCGAGGCGTCGTTCGAGGCGCAGCGCCGGTTCGTCGCCAACGCATCGCATGAGCTCCGAACGCCTCTGACGCTCGAGCGGACTCTCCTCCAGGTGGCGCTCGCGGACCCGGAGGCGAGCGCCGACACGCTCCGGGCGACCGGCCAAGAGCTGCTCGAGCTGCAGATCGAGCATGAGCGGATGCTCGAGGCGCTGTTGACGCTCGCGAGCAGCGAGCGGGGACTCGAGCGCCGGGAGCCGATCGACCTGCCGGTGCTCGTTGAAGACGCACTGCAGCGCGCGCAGCCGACCATCGCCGAGAAAGGCCTCGAGCTCGACGCGACGGTCGAAGGCCCCGTGACGACGACCGGCGACCACGCGCTCGTCGAGCGGCTGATCGCGAACCTGATCGACAACGCCGTCGAGCACAACGTCGCGCACGGGCGGATTGAGGTGCGGACCGGCGAGACTGACCGAGACCACGCGGTGCTCACGGTCAGCAACACCGGCCCGCCGATCCCACCGGATCAGGTCGAGCGTCTGTTCGAGCCCTTCCAGCGCCTCGACCGCACCCGCGGGAACCAGAACGGGCACCACGGACTGGGACTGTCGATCGTCCGGGCGATCGCCTCGGCTCACGACGCGCAGCTCACGGCCGAGGCACGACCGGGCGGCGGCCTCACCATCACGGTCGCCTTCGCGCCGCCGCAGCACTAGCCGAACGTCCGTCCGAGCCTGGCGCGCTGAGTCAAGGATCGACCCTGCGCACCCGAAGGCAAGGGAGCTACCGGTAGCTATGGCTAGCAATCGATCGATGGCTAACCGTTGTTGACATACGCCGCGCCTCGACGCTACCTGCCGCAGATGCTGGTCGCGACGTCGGTTGTCGCCGTCATGCCGCTCGCCGTCTCGCTCGGCCTGCGGGCATCCGGCGTGATCTCGTCCCCGTGGCTGTCGGTGTCGGTGGCGATCCTGCTCTCGCTCGGCGCGTCCACGGCCGGAAGCGCGTACTGGCGCAAGCACGGCAACGCAAGCGAAGTGCTCTTCAGCGAGCTCCTGGTCTGGGGCTGGATCCGGCGTCTTCGTCAGGAGCGTGAGCTGACGAACGCCGCCGGGCTACTCGACCGCCTGAGCCCCGGACACGAGCAGGCGTTGTCAGTGGATCGGCGCGAGCAGCTGCTCCGGCAAGTCGCGACCGGACTCGAGGGTCAGGACGCGTACCTGAACGGGCACTCACGCCGGGTCGCCCGCCACGCCACGATGATCGCGCGAGGAATGGGCTTGCCGAGCGTTGAGGTGGCGAGGATTCGCGCCGCGGCCGCGGTTCATGACGTCGGCAAGCTGCGCACACCGAGGGAAATCCTCAACAAGCCAGGGCGGCTCACCGATCTCGAGTTCGAGGTCATCAAGCGCCATCCGGTGGACGGCGCCGAGATGGTCGCGGCGATCGACGATCCCGAGCTCACCCAGATCGTCCGCCACCACCACGAGCGCCTCGACGGGGCCGGCTATCCGGACGGCCTCGCGGGGGATCGGATTCCCGTGGGGGCGCGGATCATCGCGGTCGCCGACACCTTCGACGCGATCACCTCGGTCCGCCCCTATCGCGCTGCGGCGCCACATCAGAAGGCGATCGACATCCTGCGTCGCGAGGCCGGCACGCAGCTCGACCCCGATGCCGTTCGAGCCTTCCTCGCCTACTACTCCGGCAGCCGGCCCACCGCGGTTTGGGCCATCGCGATCTCGTCGCTCCGACGCGTGATCGCCTGGCTCACCGGCGATCCCGCTGCGGCGGCGACGGTCTCGGCCGGCAAGGTGGCCGTGGCGACGGCCGCCACCGCGGCTATCGGAGTGGCCGCCGGCGCGGCGCCGGTTCGCCCCATCCACCCAGCTCGCCCCATCCCGATCGTCGCCTCCCGGGATGTGGCGGGGGCCCGGCGCGAGCTCGTCTCAGTCACGAAGGCGGCCCGCTTCGTACCGCCCTCTGCGGCGCGCTCCGGCGTCGTTGCGATCCCTGCCATTCGCCTACGCGGCGCGCGCGGCGCGGCCGGGCATTTGGCGGTGCGCTCCCGTCGCGCTCACCGTGCGCCGGCCGGCCACAGCGCAACCGGCACGGTCGCCGCACCCGGCATGCATGTGGGCGCCTCCAGCCCGGCGAGCGGTGCCTCGGCCAGCCCCACTGCACCGGCGGCTGTCTCCGGCGCGGCGGGCGGCGGCTCGAGCACCCCCTCGACCGCGGGGACAACGACCCCCGCCTCCACCACGAACGCGACGAACACCACGAACGCGCCGGCCTCAGCCGGGAATTCGAACTCGACCTCGAACCCGAACTCGAACTCGGCGGCAAGCGGCAGCGCCTCGCATCCGACGAGCTTCAACCCGGCCGGTCATACCAATCACGCGTCGAACACCGGCAACGCGGCGCGTAACGAGCAACCGCCGCACTCGACGCCGCCCGGTCACTCGGGATCGAGCAACGGCAATGGCCACTCGAGCGGGGCCACGACCGTGCCCGCGCCACCGGTCGCGCCCATCGTTGTCACGCCCCCCATGCCGCCCCCGACTGAGGCCACGGGAAGCTCACACGGGAACGGGGACGCCAATGGAAACGGAAACGGAAACGGAAATGACAGCGGAAACGGCGCCGAGAATGGCCACGGCAACGGCCATGGGAACGGGAACGCCGAGGGTCAAACCGCGGTGAAGCTCGTGCCCACCTCGGGCGCGGCGACGAGCGTCTGGAAGACGACGCAGTAGCGCTCGGTCAGCTTCTTGAGCGTCGCGAGCTGCTCCTCGTCCGCGTCGGTCTCGAGCTCGAAGGACAGCCGGATCGCACGGAAGCCGACCGGAGCGCTCCGATCCACGCCCAGCG
>DATBYI010000111.1:0-9039 GCA_036513815.1 Solirubrobacteraceae bacterium | reverse complement strand
TCCCACGCCACCCGGGAAGTAGATGCCCGGCTCGACCGCGAGCACCATCCAGTTCTCGAGCGGCGTCTCGTCGCTCGGGATCAGATGGGGATCCTCGAACCCGGAAACCCCCAAGGCGTGGCCGACGTGGTGCGGGAACTCACCACCCGGGAACGCGTCGAGGATTTGTGATGCCACCGATCGGTAGATCTGGGCGCCGGTGCTCCCCGGTCGCAACAGGGGGACGGAGTCGGCCAGGATCTCCCACAGCCTCGAGCGGAGCTCCGAAACCTCGGCGTTCTGACCTGCGATGTGTGTCTCCGCGGAGTCACCCCAGTAGCCGGCGGCCCCCAGGGCGATGTCGGCGACGACGGGCTCTCCCGCCTGCACGACCCTCGGGCTCGCGACGTGGATCGGACAGCAGACATCGGCGGTTTTCGGTCCCGAGAGCAGGTCCGTCGTGAACTCGATAGGAGAGCCGTGCGCGTTCTGGGCGGCGCTCAGCGCGGCACTGAACAGCTCGATCTCGCTAACCCCCGGCTGGGCCAGCTCCGCCACGGCGGCATGGCCGATCCAGCAGAGCTCGTAGCTGTGCAGCAGCTTGACGAGCTCGTCCTCGTCCTTGACGAGGCGGATGCGCCAGGTGGCCTCGGTGGCATCGACCTGTTGGGCGTCCGATCCCGAGCGCAGCAGCGCGCCCATCCCGCCCAGCTCGTCGGCCACGCCGACTCGGCGCGCCCCGCGCACCTCGGGCAGCTCGGCGACGACGCCCGCGAGTAGGGGCAGGGGCTCGAGGTTGATGCCGAACCCGCGCTCACCGTAGGAGACGACGATGTCCGCGTTGCCCAGGTTGGTCGCCACCGGCGCCTCGTCGTGCATCACCGCCAATGTGCGCGTGCCGTCGCGGGCGACGACAACCGCGGATGGGCCACCCCAGTAGCGCGAGTAGCCGGCGAGATGGGCGGCATGCCTCGGTCCGAAGGTCACGCACGCGTCGAGATCTTCGGTCTCCATCCAGTCGCACAAGCGTTCGAACCGGTGCGCCGGAGGTTGAATCGTGATGCGCTCGGTGAGCGCCGGTTGGGTCGTGAGAGTCATGGTGATCTAACCCGCCGGAATCGAAGTGAGTGCACCGTCGATCGCGATGCAGGATCCGTTCACGTAAGCGGCCGCGTCGGACGCCAGATAGACGGCAAGCCGACCGACGTCGGCCGGGATCCCGAGCCGCTTGGCGGGCACGAGCTCGAGGTAGGCCTCCTCGTCGATGATCCCTGCCGCCACGTCCGAGTCCCACATCGGCGTGCGCATCACACCGGGCGCGATCGCGTTGACGCGGATGCCCCGCGAAGCCCATTCGCCCGCGGCGATGCTGGTCATCATGATCACCGCGGCTTTCGCTGCGCAGTAGGCCATGCGGCCCGGGTTGGGGGAGAAGCCGCGGATCGACGAGATGTTGATGATCGCGCCGCTGCCTTGCTCGAGCATGATGCGGCCGGCGGCGCGCATGCCGAAGAAGACGCCAGTCTGCAGGACCGCGATCGAATCGTTCCAGTCCTGGTCGGTGACGTCCTGAGTGTGTGGGCCGATGCGGCTGATGCCGGCGTTGTTGACGACCACGTCGAGCCGCCCTAGGTCCGCTGCCGCGCGCTGGAAGCTCGCGTCCACCTGGGCGCTGTCTGAGACATCCGTCGGATACGCCTGAGCGCGTACGCCATGCTGCGTGAGCTCGTCGGCGGCCGTTTGCCCGGCCGCTGGGTCGATCTCGGCGATCGCGATGTCTGCGCCCGCTCTCGCCAGTTCCTCCGCGATGCCTCGACCCAGCCCCGCGCCGCCCCCCGTCACGAGCGCGACCTTTCCCTTCAGCACCCCGTCCGCCATTGAACCTCCTCAGCCTGTTGCCGACATCACGCTCGGGATCGTCGCCTCCGCGGCGATCGCCATCACCACCGCCACCAGCTCACGCCGGCGTCTGCGGAACTGCTCGACCGGTGCCGAGACCGTGATGGCCATGCCGCCGTCGGCAACCGGAGCGCCTACGCACCCAACGCCCTCCACGAACTCCTCTTCGTCGATCGCGTGCCCTTGCCGGCGGATCTTCTCCAACTCCTCGCGCAGCTTCTTCTCACTCGTGATCGTGCGCTTCGTGCAGGCATCGAGCCGCCGGGTCCTCAGATATTCCTCGATCGCGCCCGGCGGGGCGAACGCGAGCATCGCCTTGCCGGAAGCCCTCGCGTGCGCGTGTCCGCCGAAACCGAGGTGGATGCCCGAGACGCGGACTGCACGGCTGCCTTCGACGACCGAGAGAACCACCGCCTCGCCGCCGCGCCAGGCCGAGAGGTAGGCGGTCTCGCCGCTCCGCTCCGCCAGCTTGCGAACGCACTCGAGCAGGTGCTCAGGCGCCGACACCTGCGCCGAGAAGGCCTCGGCCAGCAGCCCGATCTTTGGCCCGAGCTGGTAGCGCCGGTCCTCTCGTTTGGTCAGGAAGCCCTCGGTAGTAAGAGTGTTAAGTAAGTGATACGCGGTCGGCAGCGGCAGCTCGAGCGCGGCGGCGACGTCAGTGGCGCGAGTTCCCGATGGGTCACCCGCAATGAGCTCGAGTATCGCCGTGGCCCGGCTCACCGAGCGGATTCGCGTGCCCGGAAAGGTTTCATGATTTGAAAGCATGTTTTCGTTATTTGGATTAGTATCAGCCGCGAGGGACAGCGTCAAGCGTTGCCTCGAGCCGGGCGGCGCGGGCGGAATCCAACTGGCGAACGGGGTGGAGAGAATGGCGACGGAGACAACCGGCGTGGTGACGGGAACTGTCACTGGCGAGGGTGGCGTAGCGCCCACAGAGCAGCTTCGGAGTAACGCACTCGGTCTGGGCGGTCTCGTGATCATGGGCATTGCCTACATGGGCCTTGCCCTCACCGTTTACTTCAACGTCGGTCTGATGGAGGGCATCACCGGCCCGATCGTGCCTCTGGCGTTTCTGGCCGTCGCGATCGCGATGCTCCCGACGGCGGCGAGCTTCGCCGTCATGAACAGCCGGCGGCCGTCAACCGGCAGCGTGTTCACCTGGCTCTGGGAGTCCACGGCACCATCCCTCGGGCTGTGGCTGGGTTGGGTGCTGGTCGTCACTTACATCGTCGGCTCGCTCCTGCAGCCGGTGATGTTCGGCCTCTTCTTCAACTCCCTACTTAATTTTCTGAGCATCGGAGCGGGCACGGGGACCGCGGTGTGCGCGGGCGTCGTGGCCGTGATCATCGTCGGCGTGCTCACGAAGAAGGACATCCGCATCTCGGCGAAGGTCACTGGCTACTTCATCGCCGTGGAGGCCGGGTTCGTCGCGCTCCTCGCGACCTTCATCATCATCAAGCAGGCGGTCAACGGGAACTTCACGCTGACCCCGTTCAATCCCAGCGCCGCCACGGCCGGTTGGACGGGATTCCAGAACGCAATCCTGTTTGCCGTGCTCGCGATCGCCGCCTTCGACATCGTCGCGCCGATGGCGGAGGAGACGCGCACACCGCGCACGCTCGTCCCGAAAGCCACGATCCTCGTGACCCTGGGCGCCGGGCTTTACTGGGTGTACACCTCGTTCGGCTACGTCATCGCGGTGCCGAGCCACACGATGGCCGGCTACGTCAACTCGGGCCAGTTCACGCCCATCTATCTCGTTGCCGACAAGTACATCGGCTTCCTGCGCCTGCTCGTGCCGCTGACGGGTATGACGGCCGTCTTTGCCGCCTTCACCGCCATCTCGATCACGGCGAGCCGTCTGCTCTACGCGCTCAGCCGAGAGCGACTGGCGCCGCGACGGTTCGCCCAGGTCGACAAGAACAAGACGCCGTGGAACGCGCAGGCGCTCGTGCTCGGCTCCTGCGTCGTGCTGCCGATCCTGATCGTGATCTGGCAGGACGGCAAGCCGCTGAACGCGTTCGCCTGGATCGGCGTGGCTTACGTGTTCTTCGTGTTGATCCCGTACACACTCGTCTGCGTGGCGAACATCTTCTACCACCTGCGGGTGGAGCGAGATAAGTTCAACGTGATCACGAACCTGCTGCTGCCAGTGCTCGGGATCGTGATCAACGGCTACATCTTCTACAAGAACTTCCTGCTTACTTACCTGATCAACTCCACCGACTTCACGACGCAGAGCAGCATCTTCTATATCGGTGCCGGCACGCTCCTGGTGCTGGTGGGAGCGACCGTTTGGGGACTCCGCAGATCGGGCGGCTCGAGGGCGCCGCATCGCTTCTCCGAAGTCGACGCCGAGGCGCCGGCTTGAGCGGGCGCCTGGCGGGCCGCAAGGCCATCGTCACCGGGGGCGGTCGCGGGATAGGCCGCGCGATCGCCCGCGCTTTCGCGGAAGAAGGCGCCGAGGTCCTTGTGCTCGGCCGAGCGCGCGAGTCGCTGGACGGGACCGTCGCCGAAATCGTGGCCGACGGAGGGAGCGCGTGGGCTGAGCCATGCGACGTACGCGATGACGTCCAGGTCGACGCGGTCCTCGCCGCGGCCGTGGAGCGCTGGGGCGCCATCGACGTGCTGGCCAACAACGCCGGGATCGACGACGACACCCCGTTCCTCGAGATCGACCGCGGCCGCTGGCGGGATGTGATTGCGACCAACCTCACGGGGGCGTTCGTGATCGCGCAGGCGGCGGCCCGTGTGATGGCGCAGTCAGGCGGTGGAGCGATCGTTCACACCGCCTCGATCGATGCCTCGGGAGGCGATGGGCCGTTCGCCGCCTATAACGCGTCGAAGGCCGGGCTGCTCGGCCTCAACCGGACGATGGCGCTCGAGCTCGCGCAGTACGGGATTCGCTCCAACTGCGTGAGCCCCGGGTTCACGCAGACGGAGATGACGGAGAAGGCTGTCGGCGCCGATCGGATCGACTTTCTCAACGGCAACTTCGCGCGGGCCCCGATGCGGCGGCTCGTGCAAACCGACGAGGTGGCGAAGGCGTTCGTGTTCCTCGCCTCGGATGAGGCCTCCGCGATCACCGGAATAGAGCTACGCGTCGACTGCGGCCTGACGGCAAACTGGTACATCCTCGAAACCATGGCGGAGTGAAACTCTCCAAGACACATCAACCCTTCTGAGGCCCCCATGTCCGAAACGATCCCGCAGCCCGCCGCCATCAGCGAATCCGAGCAGCTTGAGCTGTTGCGCAAGATGCATGAGATTCGCTTCTTCGAGGACGCCTGTCACCGGTTGTTCGCACAAGGCCTCGTCCGCGGCTCCACCCACCTCGGCCAGGGACAGGAGGCGGTGTCCGTCGGCGCTTGCTCCGCTCTGCGCGACGGCGACACGATGAGCTGCACCTACAGGGGACATGCGGCGGTGCTCGCGATGGGTGCTCCAGTCGACCGCGCGTTCGGTGAGATCTTGGGTAAGGCGGGGGGCCTGTGCGCCGGGAAGGGCGGCTCGATGCACCTCACCTACATGGAGAAAGGTGCGATCGGCTCGTTTGCCATCGTCGGAGCGCACCTGCCGATCGCCGTCGGGAGCGCGTTTGCCGCCCAGTACCGCGGAACCGACGCCGTGAGCATCTGCTTCTTCGGCGACGGGTCGACCAACATCGGCGCCTTCCACGAATCCCTGAACCTCGCCTCGGTGTGGCGGCTGCCGGTGATCTTCATCTGCGAGAACAACCTCTACGGTGAGTACTCGCCGATTGCCTCGACCACCCCGATCGAGCGCCTCGCCGATCGGGCCGACAGCTACGCCATGGCGAAGGCTCAGGTCGACGGCAACTCGCTGCTCGGAGTCCGGGAGATCGTCGACGAGGCGGTAAGCCGTGCGCGTGAGGGTGACGGCCCAACGCTGATCGAGGCGCTCACCTACCGCCAAAAAGGTCACTCCCGGAGCGATCCCGGCGCGTACCGGCCGCCGGGCGAGCTCGACGCCTGGCTCAAGCGCGACCCGATCGTTCTGTTCGAGAACGAGCTGATCGACCAGGGCACGACGCGGGTGGAGCTCGACGAGCTGCGCGACGGCGCCGAGCGGGCGGTCTCCGACGCGCTGGCCCGAGCCCGCGACTGGCCCGAGCCGGACCCGACGACGCTGGAAACGGATGTGTTCGCATGAGCGAGGTGACCTACCGCGAGGCGATCAACCGCGCGCTGATCGATGAGCTGGCCGCAGATGACGATGTGTTCGTGCTCGGCGAGGACATCGCTGCTGCGGGCGGGGTGTTCAAGACCACGCAGGGGCTGCTCGAGCGCTTCGGCTCCCGGAGGGTGCTCGACACGCCGATCTCCGAGCAGGCGATCATCGGCACGGCGATTGGCGCGGCGGTGCACGGCCTGAGGCCGGTGGCGGAGCTCATGTTCGCCGACTTCGCCGGCGTCTGCTTCGACCAAATAACCAACCAGCTCGCCAAGTACCGCTACATGACCGGCGCGCAGGTGACGCTGCCGGTAACCATCCGGCTCGCCAACGGGGGCGGCGCGGGCTTCGGAGCTCAGCACTCACAGCCGGTCGAGAACTGGTTCCTGAACGTCCCGGGACTCAAGCTCGCGGTTCCCGCGAGCCCGGCGGACGCTTACGGGCTCCTGCGATCCGCCATCCGCGACCCCAACCCCGTGCTGATCTTCGAGCACAAGGGCCTCTTCAACGTCAAGGGCGAGCTCGGCGAACCGGTGCCGCTCGGTGCCGCGGCCGTCGTCCGCGAGGGCACCGACGTCACCATCGTCGCCACTCAGTTGATGCTCCATCGCGCGCTCGAGGCGGCCGACCGGCTCGCGGACGAGGGCATCGAAGCCGAGGTGATCGACCCGCGCACGCTCGCGCCGCTCGACATCGGCACGATCGCCACGAGCGTCGAGGGCACGAACCGCCTGCTGGTCGTGCAGGAGGCGCCGGTGGACGGGAGCTGGGGAGCAAGTCTCATCTCGCGGCTCGTGCAGGAGCACTTCGACACGTTCGATGCCGCGCCGCAGCTTCTGGCCGCGCCCGATACCCCGATCCCGTACGCCGCGTCGCTCGAGGCGGCATGGCTGCCGTCCGTCGACGGCATCGTCGCGCGCGCCCGCGACCTCGTCGCGGACTAGCCCGACGCGCGGCTGACGCTGGGATGTCGCCCACGATCACCCGGATCGCGACGACGCCGATCCGCGTCCCGCTGGCGCGGACCTACCGCGGCTCGACCTACAAGATGACTCACCGCTCGACGCTCGTCGTCCGCGTCAGCGCCGACGATGGCACGACCGGCGAGGCGTACGCCGGCGACGAGGACGCCACGCTGCTCGAGATCGAGCGCATCGTTCACGACGAGATCGCCCCCCGCCTCATCGGCGAGGACGCGTTCGCCACAGAGCGCTGCTGGGAGCTGGCCAGGCCCGCGACCTTCGACATATTGCGTGACCGCCGCCTCGGGCTCGTGGCCTGCGCCGGTGTCGACGCCGCCCTCTGGGACCTGGTGGGAAAGACGTGCCGAGCACCGCTCTGGCGCCTGTGGGGCGGCTACCGCCGGCGGATCCCGATGATCGCGATCGGCGGCTACTACGGCCCAGACGCGGACCTTCGCGCCGAGATCGACGATCTGAAGGAACGCGGACTCGCCGGGATGAAGCTGAAGGTCGGCGGCCAGACGCCCGAGGAGGACGCCGTGCGCTTCCGGCTCGCCCGCGAGGCGGGTGGTCCCGACTTCTTGATCGCGGCCGACGCGAACCAGGCCTGGACCGCGGACGAGGCCATCCGCTTCGCGCGACTCATCGAGCACGATGGACTGATGTGGTTCGAGGAGCCCTGCCGCTGGGACAACGATCGCCGCGCGATGGCCACGGTACGCACCATGGCGAACGTGCCGACGTGCGCCGGGCAGTCCGAATACGCCGCGTCGGGCTGCCGCGACCTCATGGCCGACGGAGCGATCGACGTCTGCAACTTCGACAGTTCATGGTCGGGAGGCCCGACCGAGTGGCGCCGCGTCGCCGCCATCGCCCACGCCTACGGCGTCAAGATGGGCCACCACGAGGAGCCGCAGGTGGCGGCGCACCTGCTCGCATCGATCCCCCACGGAACGGTGGCCGAATGCTTCCATCCCGACCGGGATCCGATCTGGTGGTCGCTGATTGCAAACCGGCCGCCGCTGCGCGACGGCTTTCTCGAGCTGAGTGACGCTCCCGGATTCGGTTGGGAGCTAGACCTCGACTACATCGAACGCCACCGTGTCACTCCGGGGCGCGAAACGTAAGTGGCCGTCACGCGGCGTCGGCCGCCGTCGCCACCCCCTCCCACGCCGCGAAACCGCAGTTCATGCGGAGCACCTTGGCCGGCGCGCCCGACGCGCTCAGTTCGTGGCGCACGCCGTCGCGCACGTGGACGTACGTCCCGGGGTGAATCGTGCCGTGAAGCCCGCCGAACAGGCTGATCTCGAGAGAGCCTTCCACCGGCATGTAGATGATCTCGAGGCCTGATGGCGAGATCGCGATGGGGGCTTCTCCCGGTGAGAGGGCGAGCGCCTCGGCCGAGAGCGTGCCGCCGGCCGGCAGCGCGTCGTCCTCGAACGGCGTCCCGACCGCCATCCGCAACGATTCCGAGCCCGGCTTGAAGTCCTTCACCCGCCACTTGTTGTAGGTGAAGTTGGGACCGACGACGCAGAACAGGCACGCGTCCCGATCCGTGGCCGGACCGAGGAAGTTGTGGGGCGCGTCTGGGGGGATGTAGCCGAGCTGGCCCTCCTCGAGCACGAATTCCTCGCCGCCCGTCTCCACGTGCGCGGATCCGCTGAACATGAAGTAGTACTCGGCGGCGTCATCGTGCGCGTGTCGCACCGGTCCGAGGGCGTCGCCCTCGAGCTTGGACCCGCCGACTCTCCAGGGCAGCGAGCCGCCCCGTCCGGCCTCGGTGAAGAAGAACCCGTCGGCGCCCCAGTTGGCCACCACTGCGTCTCGGTCACTCATGCGTTCTCCTGTGTCGATTGACGGCATTGCTCAGATCGTCCGCGCCGGATAGATCCACGAGTAGGCGTTCCACCCACCGTCGACGTGCACGAGCGTTCCGGTCACGTAGGCGGCGCGGCGTGACCCCAGGAAGGTGATCGCGTCGGCCAGCTGACCGACCGTCCCGAGC
>DATBYI010000110.1:0-2259 GCA_036513815.1 Solirubrobacteraceae bacterium | reverse complement strand
CTGCTGCTGGCCGCCCGAGAGCTCGGACGGCATGTGGTGGACGCGATTGCCGAGGCCGACCTGGCGCAGCGCGGCGATCGCCCGTTCGTGGCGCGCCCCGCGGTTCAGCCCCGCGTAGGCGAGCGGAAGCTCGACGTTGGCTTGCGCGCGCGTGCGCGGAATCAGGTTGAAGCTCTGGAAGACGAAGCCGATCTCACGGTTGCGTACGTCGGCGAGCGAGTCCTCGTCGATCCCCCGCACGTCGAGCCCGTTGAGCCGATAGGTGCCGGTCGTCGGCGTGTCGAGGCAGCCCAGGATGTTCATGAGCGTCGTCTTGCCGCTGCCCGACGCACCCACGATCGCGACGTACTCGCCGCGCTCGATGCGCAGGCTCACCCCGCGCAGCGCGTGCACCGCGATGTCTCCGACGCTGTAGGTCTTGTGCACGTCATCGAGATCGATTACCGGCACGCCGCCGCGACTTGACCGCGGACGGGGCCGAGCCCGGGGCATCGTCTTCTCCGCCTCGCGCCGCGCGGCCTGCTCCCGGCGCCCGTCGAGGAAGCGCTGTGCCCGCGCCACGGCCGGTCGCTCGGAGGGGCGCCGGCGGCGAGGCATCAGCCGCCTCCGGCGGCGCGCCGGAAGAACCCGCCCCCGCCGGCGCCGGCGCCACCGAATCCGCCCGCGCCACCGAGCGCGCCGCCGACGCCGGCCGCGCCGCCCAGGCGGCCGGTCCCCAGCGCGCCCGCGGCGCCGCTGGTGGAGCTCGAATTCAGCGACGGCAGCGCGATCGTGATCACGACCTGGTCGCCGGCGCTTAGGCCGCTGATGATCTGCGTCCGGCTATCGCCGCGCAGCCCGACGACCACCTGGGTCGGCACGCTCTTGCCGTTCTTCATCACGTTGACGGTGGCGAGCGAGCCGGTGCCGGTGACCGCGGCGTTGGGAAGCGTGACGCCGGACGCCTGCCCGGTGATGACCGAGGCCGACGCGCTCATCCCGGGCTTGACGCGCGAATCGTTCTGGTTGAGCGTCAGCGTGGCGTCGTAGGAGACGACGCTCGAGCTCGTCGTCCCGACGAGCGAGATCGAGCTCACGTGGGCCGCGAGCTCGACACCGGAGAGGGCATCGAGCGTGACCGTCGCGGGCTGGTTGACCGCGACCTTGCTGATGTCCGACTCGCTGAAGGCGACAGTCATCGTCAGCGTGTTCGTGTTGATGATCTCGGCGAACCCGGATCCGGAGCTGCTCGAAGAGGAGGAGCTCGAGCCCCCGAGGCTGCCGGCGGTGGTGCCCGAGCCGGACGAGGCGCTCGAAGAGGAGGAGCCGGTCGAGGAGGACGAGCTTGCCGAGCCTCCGCCCGAGACGCTGTCACCGGGGGTGAGGCTGGACAGCGAGGCGATCGTGCCGCTGACCGGCGCGTACAGCTTGGTGGCGTTGAGCGCGATCTCAGCGTTGTGGACGCTCGCCTGCGCCGAGTAGACCGACGCCTGCGCCGACGCGAGGCTGCCCGGAGAGGGGGTGCTGGTCGTCGTCGTGGTCGAGGTCGAGCTCGAGTGCGACGCCGATGACCCACCGGAGCCCGACCCCGACCCGCTCTTCGACGGCGTCGTGCTCGGGACGACGACGGTCACGGTCACGCTCGGCGTGGTCTTGGTCGCCACCACGGTTCCGGACCCGGTCTTGCCCTTGCCCTTTCCCTTCCCCGTGCCGGTCGGCGGCTTGAAGGATGCGTACTCGATCGTCCCGCCGGTCGGCGCCGTATAGCTCGTGGTCGACGCGGAGCCGCTCGAGCCCGACCCGGAGCTGACCGATCCCGAACCGCCGGAGCCACAGTCGCTCGTCACACCCTGCAGGCAGCTCAAGTTGTCCTGCGCCGCGGTCAGGCTCTCGTTCGCCTGATCGAGCGACAGCTGGGCGGCGGTGGGATCGAGGTCCGCGATCAGCTGGCCGGCGTTGACGTGCTGGCCAGCGTGGACGTAGACGTCCTGGAGCGTCCCGCTCGTGTTGAAGTTGATCGTGTCGTCGGTCCCGGCCGCGATGTTCCCGCTGCCGCTCACGGTCGACTGCACGACGCCCTGCTCGGCGGTCACGATCTCCTTGGACGTGCGCGCCGAGCTCGTCGGTGGCCCGATCTGGGTGACGGCGAGTACCGCCACCGCCACTGCCACGACCGCCAGCGCGTACAGGAACCAGGGTCTAGGCGGACGATCCCGGCGAGTACTCATGGCAGTGGCAGTCCGTTGCCGTATCTGATGCGGGCAGGCACGCGGCGTTGAC
>DATBYI010000109.1:0-24810 GCA_036513815.1 Solirubrobacteraceae bacterium | reverse complement strand
ATCTCCGACGCAGTGTACGCACGGCATGGGCGTAGTCGCGGACGGCAGGCCGCGGTGAGCGCGCTGCATCCACGGCGCGGGCGCCATCCCTCCCTCGGGATCCCCTCGCCACCGGTGCCGGGACCCGATCCGAGCCCGCCGACGCCCGGTCCTGACCCGGGGCCCGCGCCCTCGCCGGATCCGAGCCCGCCGGCGCCGACGCCCGATCCGTCGCCGCTCCCGCCTCGCCCCGGCCCCCAGATCTGAAGCGCGACGGCCCGCGCGTCGGCTGAGGCGGTCCCGTCCGCGCGTCGTCCGAAGCGCCACGGCCCGCGCGTCGTCCGAAGCGCGACGGCACGCGCGTCGCCGCCAACCGGCACGGTCCTGCGCGCGTCGCCGTTACGCGGGCTGCGCCACCAACTCGATCCGGTTCCCCCACGGATCGGCCGTGAAGAAGCGCCGCGTGCCGGGGATCGTGTCGTCCCATTGCACGGAGGCGCCGGCTTGCGCGAGACGTTCCGCCAGCCGCTCGAGGTCGGTGCCGGCGACTGCGAGCGCCGGATGGGCCTTCGTCGCCGGGGTGAACGGATCGGCGATGCCGACGTGGAGCTGATGGGCGCCGCAGGCGAACCACGCGCCGCCTCGCGCTTGGAGCGCCTCCGGCTTGCTCAACTCGGGCAGACCGAGCAGGTCACCGTAGAACCGCCTCGCCTCGCGTTCGCTCCCGGCCGGCGCGGCCACTTGGACGTGGTCGATGCCCAACAGCGCGATCGGCCTGCCGGCTCCCACGCGTCCATCATGACACGCTCTCGCCGCCGATCGGCTCGGCGAGGGGCGCGCACAGGATCGTCGGCTGTTCGGCGCGTTGGAGCCTGCGACGAAGCTGCACGAACGCGATCCCGCCCAGGATTGCCGGCACCCCGAGCTGGAATGTGCGGTAAACGACGACCGCGGCCACCGCCTGCGATAGCGGGGACCCGTACAGAACCATCGCGCCGATCAGCCCGCCGTCCGTGCCCCCGATGCCGCCGGGGAGCGGTATGAGTCCGCCCAGCTGACCGATCGTGTAGCCGAACACGAGCGGTCCCAGCGGCGGCGTCGATCCGAACGCCGCGAAGGACGCCGCGAAGGCACCGATGTCGAACGCGAGGTAGCCAATCGCGCCGATGAGCACCCGGCTTTGGGACAAACGGCGGCCGCTCTCCCCGCGCTTTAGGCTCGGACGCAGAAGCGTGCCGGTGTCGCGGATCCCGGCGGCCAGCGATGTCAGGGCCGAGTTGAGCGCGCGCGCCGGTCGCGACGTCGGGTGGGGCGGCCGGATCCGTTCGACCACGACCGGCAGGATCGCGGCGAACGCCATGACGCCGATCGCCAGCGCCGCGAAGATGATGGTCGGCAAGGCCGGCGCATGGCCCGGGAGGATGTGAAACAGGAGAAGCGGGCCGACGATCGCCGCGCACAGGAAGTTCGGCGCGCTCGTGATCACAAAAAACGCGACGCTGCGACGCGCGATGTATTCGGACGACACGCCACCGCGCCGGAGCGCCCACGCGCCGAGCGCCAGTCCGCCCGCTCCGCCCGTCGGGAGCAGGACGTTCGTCGCCTGCTCGGCCATTCCGAGTCGGTAGCTGAAACCCCACCCCAGGCTCGGACAGAAGACGTCGCGAAAGGCGAGGATGTTGGACAGGCATGAGGCGAGCTTCAGCACGCCGGCCAGAACGACGAAGGCCGCGTCGGCCTCGACGAACCGGTGGCGCAGCGTTCCCAGGCCCGGCAGTGCGCTGATGGCAACCGCCACCACCGCCGCGAGCACGGCAAGCTCGACGAGGCGTCGGACGATGTGGCGCGGGCTCAGCTCGTCCGGCATCGCGGCCGAGGCGTTCGAGCCCACATCTGCATGCTCGGGTTCCGACGTCATCGTTCGTCCTCGCTATCTGTGGGGCGCTTGCGACCGGCTGCACGCGCGCCCCGATACATGAAGTCTCCCAATGGCGCTACGTTCTCACCGTGCCCGACCCGGACCCCAAGACCGAGGAGCTCAAGCTGACGCAGCTCCAGCGCGAGGAGGCCGAGCGTAAGCGCGCCGAGAGCTCGCCCGACGAGGACGAGGCCGCCCAGCACGAGCGGCGGGCGGACAAGGCGCGCTACCTGGCCGAGAAGCTCGAGGAGCGAGCCGAGTCAGAGCGCCGGCCGGACGACTGAGGCGACGTCACTCCGAGCGAGGATCCATGCGCCGGTCGTGGCCGAGCACCGGCAGCTCGTCGCACATCTCGGTCAGGCGCGAGACCGTCCGGTCGGTGATCTGCTCGCGCAGCGCATCCCGGTTGAGGATGTTCGTGGTGATCACCATCGATCGCTCGTCCTCGTAGCGCGCGTTGACGATCGAATAAAGCTCCTCGAGCACCCAGTCGGTCGTCCGCTCGGCGCCCACGTCGTCGACGTGCAGCAGGTCCACGGCGGCGAGACGGTCGAGCAGGTCGACGTGCGAGCGCTCGGCTCGGTGCGTGTCTCGGATCTCGTTCAGCAGGCGTGGGAGCGAGTAGATCGCCACCGAACGCCCCGCCTCGAGCGCCGCCTTCGAGACGAGCATGGCCAGCGTCGTCTTGCCGGTCCCCACGTCGCCCATGAACCACAGCCCCCGCCCCGCGTTCAAGTGCTCGTCGATATTTCGCGCGAAGCTGCGCGTGGCCGACACCACCCGCTGGTCCATCTCGGTGACCGGGTACCGGTCGAATGCCGCATCGCGGTAGCGGCGAGGAATCACTGCCGAGAGGCTGCGGGCCTTGCGCTGCGCGATGATCTGGCGCCGGCAGCGGCAGTCGTACGCGGTGTTCGACTCCTCGTCGTAGACGAGCCCGCTGCCGTCGCACACGTCAAACGGGCATCGGCTCAGGTCGCGAGGCTGACCCGCCGACGCCACGGTCCTCAGCTGCCCCCCAGTCCAGCTCATGCCCCGAACCCCCCAGTCCAGCTCACGCCGCGAACCCCCCAGGCCCAGCTCACGCCGCGAACCGCTCGCCGGCGTAGTTCATGAACTTCGGGTACTCCTTCTGGAACGTCAGGACGACGTCGCCGACCGGGCCGTTGCGGTGTTTGGCGATGATGATGTCCGCCTCGCCTGGCCGCTCCGACTCCTTGTCGTAGTACTCCTCGCGGTAGATGAACATGACGAGGTCCGCGTCCTGCTCGATCTGCCCGGATTCGCGGAGGTCGGACAGGATCGGGCGCTTCTCCCCGCCGCGCTGCTCAACGGCCCGGCTGAGCTGCGAGAGCGCGATCACCGGGACGTTCAGCTCGCGAGCGAGGGACTTGAGGCCACGGGAGATCTGGCCCACCTGTTCGACGCGGCTCTCCACCCGTCCCTCGTGGCGCATCAGCTGGAGGTAGTCGATGATGATCAGCCCGAGTCCGTCCTCGAGCTGATGGTGCAGTCGCCTGGCCTTGGCACGAACCTCGAGCACGCCTGTGTCGCTCGAGTCGTCGATCCACAACGGGGCGTCCGAGAGGCGCCCGCAGGCCGCGAGGATCTTCGGCCAGCGGTTCTCGGCCACACGGCCCTTGCGCAGCTCCTCGCCCCGGATGCGCGCCTGTGAGGCGACGAAGCGCTGGGCGAGCTCGGACTCGGACATCTCGAGCGAGAACAGCGCCACCGCGCTCGGCTTGCTCGTCGGATCGCCCACGCCAAGCACCGCGTTCTCGGCGATGTTGGCGACCAGCGCGGATTTGCCCATCGAGGGGCGTGCCGCCACGATGATCAGGTTGCCCGGCTGGAACCCGCCGGTCAGCTCGTCAAGGTCCTTGAAGCCCGACGGAGTGCCCGTCAGCGGCGTCTTCAGCGTCGAGAGCCGGTGGAGCTTGTCGGTCTCCTGATCGAGTATCTCGGCGATGGGCCGGAACTTCTTCTGCCGGTCGTCGTGGGCGACCTCGAGCACGGAGCGCTCCGCGCGCTCGACCAGGTCGCGCGGTGGCGCCTCTCGCCCCATCACGCTCGCCTGGATCTCGTACGAGGTGGTCAGCAGCGCCCGTAGCTGCGCGTTGTCGCGCACGATCTGGCCGTACTCGCGTGCGTGACCCGCGGCCGGCACCCATCCGGCGAGCTCGTCGATCGCCGCCGCGCCACCGATCTCCTCGAGTTTGCCGTGCTGGCGGAGTGTCTCCGCCACCGTCAGATGATCGATCTTCCGGTCGCTCTCGTACAGCTCCATCATCGCCGCGAACACGGCGCCGTGCTGCTCGCGGTAGAAGTGGTCGGGGCGCAGATGCTGCTCCACGAGCAGCGCGTGGAGGTGGCGCTCGTCGAGCAGCACCGCCCCGAGGACAGACTTCTCGGCCTCGAGATTGTGCGGCGGGACGGCGATGGTCTGGACTGCGCTCATCGTTGGCCGAGTCTAGGTTTGGCGCGGACGTCCCCGCTCGGGTCGTTCCCGCATCCAGCGAGGACTTCATGTGAACGCGCCGTTATCCGCGTTCGACCGGTCAAGTCGGACCCCCGGTCAACCCGACCCCCGGTCAAGCCGGCCCATCGGTCGAGCCGCGCCACCGGTCAAGCCGGACCCCCGGTGAAGCCGCACCGCGTCGGGTGACGGAGACAAGACCGCGCGACCCCCCCGGGGGCGGGCGAGCGGGCGGCTACGTGAGGTTGTGGTGGCGCGGCTGGTTTGCCGCCACGGCGCTAGTTCGCCGCGACCACCATCGTCTTCACCGCCGCGGTGACATCGTCGGTCACCTCCACCACGACCATGTAGGTCCCGGTGTGGCGGATCGGCTCCTCGAGGTGCACCTTGCGTCGATCGATCTTGATCCCGCGGGCGTCGCGAATCGCGTCCGCTATGTCCTGCGTCGTGACCGAGCCGAACAGCCGGCCGTCGTCCCCCGCCTGCTGCGGAATGGTCAGCACGGTGCGCCCGAGCAGAGTCGCGTTCTCGCGGGCCCGATCCTCCGCCTCCCGCAGAGCGCGCTCGGCGTCCTCCCGACGCCGGGCCGCGGCCTGGATCGACGAGGTGGTGGCCGGTTCGGCCAGCTTGCGCGGCAGCAGGTAGTTGCGCAGGTACCCCGGAGACACGTCGATGACCGTGCCCTTCTCACCGAGGGATTCCACGTCCTGGAGGAGGATCGCCTGCGGCACGTCGGCTCCGGCCGTCTACCGGTCGCGGTCGCGATCGCGGTCGCGGTCGCCTCGGCCCTCTCGCCCAGTGCCGCCCGCGGTCTCGGCGACGTAGGGGAGCAGCGCCAGCTCACGCGCGCGCTTCACCGCTCGCGCGACCTGGCTCTGGTGGCGCCGACACGCACCCGTAATCCGGCGCGAACGGATCTTGCCGCGCTCGGAGATGAACCTGCGCAGCATCGAGATGTTCTTGTAGTCGACTTGGTCGATCTTGTCTCGGCAGTAGGGGCACGGCTTACGGCGCGAGGAGGTCTGTGCGCCCTTCCTGTCGCGCCGGCGGACCGGCCTTCTACGTTGCTTTGCCACGCTCAATCACCTGCTCGGTTGCTCTCAGCTCAGTCTCTTGTTCAGAATGGGATGTCGTCGTCCGACACTCCGGCAGCCACCGGGGTCGTTTCGAAGTCGCTGGTGTCGGCTGGGATGTCGCTCTCCGGCGTGCGAATGCCGCTGGAATAGCCGTTCCCGTTCCCGTTGCCAGTGTCCTCACGACCGCCGAGGAACTGCACGTTCTCAGCGATGATATCGACGGACTGCCGCTTCTGCCCCTCTACCTCGTATTCGCGCCAATCGAGGCGGCCGTCGATCGCCACCGGACGACCCTTCTTGAGGTACTGGCCGCAGCTTTCGGCCTGGCGGCCGAACACCGTGACGTCGAAGTAGTTGGGCTTTTCCTCCCAGTTGCCGCTGGCGTTGTTCTTGCGGCGCGTGTTGACGGCGAGTCTCAGCTTGCAGATCGACAGCCCCGTGTCTGGCGTCGAACGCATGTCCGGATCCTTGGTCAGGTTCCCGGTCAGTACGACTCGGTTGATGTTCATCGAAGCTCCTTTCCCAGAGCGCGTTTGAAAGCTTGTCGGCCGAGTCTAGGCGCGCTTCAGGCGGCAAACCCCGCGCTTTCCGGAAAATGGACAGACAAGTTGCAGGGCCGTTGCCGGGATGTGTCAGGGCGTTGCAATCCCTTTGCAAACGGGCGTTGCCGGGCCCTCGGGCCGGGACCGGGCGGATCGAGTGGGCGGCTCGTGCGCGGGCGCCTAGGAGGGCGTGTCGACCGACTCGACCCCGCTGGCCGGTGGCGCGGCGGTGGCCACCACGGGCGGCGGCGAGTCGGGTGCCGGGGGCGTCCCCGGGAGGTTCTTGATCACCCGGAAGCGGACGACACCGTCGGTGATCCTGAGATCGTGCGAAAGCGTCTCGATCAGCGTCGGCGGCGCGTGGAACTGAAGCAGGTGGTAATCCGCCTCCGGCTGGTGATCGATCCGGAAGGCGAGTGGGCGCTGTCCCCAGTCGTCGCGCCGCTCAATCGAGCCCTGCGCGCCGGTGATCGCCGACTCGACGTCGCCGAGGATCTTGGTCCGCTGCTCCTCGGGCGCGGTCGCCGAGAGCAACAGCACGAGGTCGTAGAGAGGGGGTTGCCTGGCCATAAACGAGTCGCCTCCGCGAGGCGGCGGTCGACTATAGCGGCACAATCGTCCCGGTGCCCCGACTGAACGCGCATCGAGACGGCCAGCCGGTGATCGAATTCGAGGAACTGGACGCCTGGCAGCGCTGGCTCCACGCGCAGCACGCCGCATCGGCCGGCGTCTGGGTCAAGCTCGCCCGAAAGAGCTCGGCGACCGCCACCGTCACCGTCACCTATGCCGAGGCGGTCGAGGAGGCGCTTTGCTACGGCTGGATCGACGCTCAGAAGGCTCCTGGAGACGAATCGTTCTGGCTCCAGCGCTTCACGCCCCGCAGTCCGCGCAGCAAGTGGTCGGAGATCAACCGGCGCAAGGCGACCGAACTGATCGAGCGGGGGAGGATGAGGCCGGCCGGGCTGGCCGAGGTGGAGGCGGCCCGGCAGGACGGCCGCTGGGACGCCGCCTACGCCTCGCCGCGCACCGCCACCGTGCCCGAGGACTTCCAGCGCGCCCTGGACGACAATCCCGCCGCGAACGACTTCTTCGCCACCCTGGGCAGCACCCACCGCTACAGCTTCCTGTACCGGATCGCCGACGCCAAGCGGCCGGAGACGCGGGCCCGACGGATCCGCGAGTACGTCGAGATGCTCGCCGAGGGCCGCACGATCCACCGCTAATCGCCCGGGCGACACGTCGAGGGGGCGGACGGAACGGGTCGACATGCACAACCTGCCATTCCGCGCCCGCGCCGGCCGTGGCATCTGGTGCATGTGGGGCGTGTACTACCTGCCACGGCTTCCGAAACGCGTGCCGAGTGGCAGGTTATGCACGCCGGGTCGGGGGGCGTCGGGGGCGGGGCCAGGGCGCCGCGCGCATGTGCCCGACGGACCGCGGGCACGGGCCCGCGCCACCGACCTGCATAACTCGACACGAGGGGCCTCCAGCCGCGACCGTGTCGAGCTATGCAGCTGGGGCATGCGTAAGTCGACACGGCCAGCGGAATGCGAGCGAAGTGTCGTGTTCTGCACGTCCGCGCTGGCTCGCGGGGCGTGGGGGGCTGGGCGGGGGGGAGTGTCCGACGAACCGCGGGCATGTGCGCGATGGACCGCGGGCACGGGCCACGCCACCGACATGCATAACTCGACACGAGGGGCCTCGAGCCGTGACCGTGTCGAGCTATGCAGCTGGGGCATGCGTAAGTCGACACGGCCAGCGGAATGCGAGCGAAGTGTCGAGTTATGCACGTCCGGAGCTGGCTCGCGGGGCGGGACCCAGCTGAAGCGGAGGCGCCGCGGGCAGAGCGCCACCGACCGCCCCAAACCTACGTGGAGACTTCTTCCTTGCGCCGGATGTCCGCCAGCTGCTCGTCGATCCAATCCCCCGGGTTGCGCGCGGTCACGACCGACCGGAGCCCCGCCAGCCGCTGCTCGCGCTCCTCGGTCGGCATCGTCAGCGCCGCGTGGATCGAGTCGGCGAGCTCCTGGATGTCGAACGGGTTGACCGACAGCGCGTAGTCGCCGAGCTCCTCGTGCGCCCCGGTGTTCTCGCTCAGAATCGACACGCCGCCGCGCTCGTTGACCATCGGCCCCTCCTTGGCCACGAGGTTCATGCCGTCGAACATCGCGTTGACCATGAGCACGTCGTAGTGCTTGTAGGCCGCCACCGCCTCCTCCAGGTCGTCGCGCAACTTCAGCTGGATGGGCATCCAGTCCGGTGAGCCGTGCCGGTGGTTCACCACCGCGACGACCGCCTCGATCCGCTCGAGGTACTCGGCGTACTCGGGCACGTCGGTCCGGGACGGCATCAGCTGCGCGATGAAGGTGACGCGCTCCCGGAACTCGGGATGTTGCTCGAGGAACGTGTCGAACGCGGAAAAGCCGCGAAGCACGTTCTTCGACAGATCGGCTCGGTCGACGCGGAGGATCAGGTGGTCGCGCCGCCGGCGCAGTAGCTCGCCCTCGAACTCTTGCACCCGCGGCCGCTGAGCCACCGCCTCGACGGCGTGCGAGTCGATCGGGAGTGGATAGGCGCGGACCCACACCTCGCGGTCGTCGCAGTAGACGACCCCCGCCTCGTGATCGACCTCGAAGCCCATCAGGTCCTCGCAGCACTGCAGGAAGTTGCGCCGGTACGAGCGCGTGTGGAAGCCGATGATGTCGTTGGAGAGGATCCCGCGGTAGAGCTCCTCGCGCATCACGGTCGGCAGCACGCGCCACGAATCGGACTGGCTCCACGGGATGTGCACGAAGTGGTGCAGGAACGCGTCCGGGCGGATGCGCCGGATCAGGCCCGGCAGCGTGTACAGGTGGTAGTCGTGAACCATCACGACCGGCCGCTGCACTCCCTCGATCTCCTCCATCACCGCGCGGGCGAGGTCCTCGTTGACGGCGTTGTAGCCGAACTCGAACGCCTCGGTCTCGTTGCGGCGAATGTCCGGCGCGTTCGAGAGGTCCCACAGGTAATGCTGGATGAACCACAGCATCGGGTTCGCGGTGATGTTGTAGAAGCGATCGTAGGCGTCCGGATCAGACGCCACCAGCTTGACGCGGTACTCATCACCCCCCGGCGCGGTGACCGTGAACGGCCGGCCCTGATTGTCTCGCGAGGCGGCGATGTCCTCCTCGGTCATCGCCGACGCGATCCACGTCACGTCGCGATGTGACGCGAGTCCGATCAGCGCGGTGACGAGTCCACCCGTCCCGCGGCGAATCTCTCCATCCGGACCGAATGTGACCGGTCCGCGATTTGACACAAGTACGAGCGGCGGACCGGAAGAGGACACCCGCTTACACCTCCAGTTGCTCGAACAGATCGAGCCAGTCGCGGAGCAGGCGCGGCGTTAGGAAGTGTTTGCGCACCGCCTCCTTGCCGGCGCGTCCCAGCCGCTTGCCCAATCCAGGGTCGCGGAGAATCTCCAGTGAGCGCGCAGCGCACTCCTCGACGGTCGAGACGAGAAATCCCGTCTCTCCATCGGATACCTGTAGTGGAATTCCGCCCACGGCACCCCCAATCAACGGTCGCCCCTTCCAGATCGCTTCGGTCACGGTCAACCCGAATCCTTCGCGGGTCGACTTCTGGATTACCACGTCACAGTGGGACTGAAACGCGTTGACCTCGATCGCGCCCACGTTGTTCAAGTTGTTCAGGATGTGAATATCCGGGTCCCCCTCGGCGTGGGCCACGGTGGCGTTGAAGTAATCCCAGCCCTCGGGGTCGTCCGTGGCCATCGACCCGACGAGCGCGAGCTGCACGTCGGGCACCTCGGCCTTGACGATCCGATACGCGTCGATCACGCCGAGCGGGTCTTTCCAGGGATCAAAACGGGAGACCTGGCAGAGCAGCGGCCGGTCCACGTCGATCCCGAACTGCTCGCAGATGTACACAGCGTCCTCCGGCGAGAAGGCCATGTTCTTGGGCGCCAGCGGGTCGATCGCCGGCGGGATGATGTGGGCGCGCCCGTCCATGCCCGACGGCACGTACTTGGGCATATGGAACACCGCCGCCGGATACGGGTCCAAATACGGCAAAAGGTGAGCCAGCGTGTCCGGGTTCGGCGTCGAAAGGTCGATGTGGCAGCGCCACACCCATTTTCGCGACCTCTCCGGCACGAGTGACGCGAGCGCGGCCGGCTGGGGATCGTGCACGATGACCACGTCCCAGTCGCCCGACAGGTCGGCCGCGTTGATCTCGTTGTAGCGGCGCCAGATGTCCCACTGCTCCTCCGACAGGTCCTGAGGAGCGCCCTGGAGCGCGTTGTGCATGACCTTGGTCGCGTTGAAGAACTCCTCGCGGCCGTAGATCACATGCCACTCGGCCTGCAGGCCGACGTCGATCATCAGCGGCACCAGCGTGTAGAGGATCTCCGAGACGCCTCCGCCGAACGCCGTGGCCGACACGTGCAGCACCCGCTTGCCCTGCAGGCGCGAGGCGCGCTCGTGAATCTCGTCGGCCAGCGCTCGTCCAACGATGCTCGCGTAGTCCGAAATGTGCTTGTGGGGGACTGTGATCGGCTGGAGCATGGTTATCGGGTCAGCTCCCGAGCAGCGACGACGGCGGGACGATAGCGGTCTGGTCCCCTGGGCACCCCCGACCACCCATCAGCCGAGCTCGGACCGAAGCCGCGCGATCCCGGCATCGACCGCCGTCACCAGCTGTCCGTGAAGCGTCGCATTCGAGGCCGAGATCGAGGACATCTGGTACTCGTGCCCGGACCCGAGTAGCCGGCGCCTATGCAAAGACGCCCCCCACCCGTCCGAAATAACGCCACCGGCCTCGGACAGGATCAGCCACGGCGCCGCCAGGTCATACGGGGAGTTGTTCAACACCTGGCCGCGTCCGACCTGCTCGAACTCGACGCGCAACCCGGGCACCTCGTCGATCATCCGCGACCCGACCTCGATGACCGCGTCGAGCTGCCCGGTCGCGATTCGCGTCATCGCGAACGCCTGGGACCCGAGCTCGAACGTGCCGCCGCCCACCGAGGACGCGTCGATCAGGTCCCCCAGCACCTCGACCACCCGCCGCGCCGGCCGGCCCCGGAACCCGAACCCCCAGAACATGCGCCCGACGTCGGCGCAGGAGCTCAGCCCAACAACGCGAGAAGACGAAACCCCGGCCCCACGCGCGGCCAGGAACCAATCACCGGACTTGATCTCGACGACGCAGCCCACCGACACGTCGTCCATTACGGGGTCCCCGTCGCCGAGCGGCGCGAGCGCCACCGCGACGCACGCCGACTCGAGCCCGGCCATGGCCGGGCGCGTCCCGTCGATCGGGTCGACGACCAGCACCTCGATCGCATCGTCGGCGGCGACCAGCCCTCGATCTTCGGAATAGAACGCCATGCGAGGCGCACGCGACGCCACAAACTCTTCCAAGAACGCCTCCGCCATTTCGTCGACGGCGAACGTCACGTCTCCGCCGGCCCCCTCACCCACCACGGCCCGGCCGGCATGGGACCCGAGCGCGGGCAGGACCCGCTCCCGCAGCGCGAGGCCGAGCTCCAACACGAGCTCACGCGACGTAGCTCCCCCGCTCACCCCGGCAGCTCGAGCGTAAATGTCGTCTCACCCGGGCGCGAGTCGACCGACAGGCGGCCCGCCATGTGCTCGGCCAGCTCGCTCGCGATGGCCAGCCCGAGCCCCGAGCCCTGGGCGTCGTCGGCCGTGTAGAACGGCTCGAAGATGCGCCCCACCACCTGCGGATCGATTCCCTCGCCATCGTCGCGCACGCCCAAACGCACGCGCCCGTCGCTGCGCCGCGTCGTGACCATGATCCGCGTCCCGGGCGGAGTGTGCACGAGCGCGTTGTCGATCAGGATGCGGACGATCTGAGCCACCCGGACGGGATCGCACAAGGCCTCGATGCGGCCCGAGGTGAGCCGCAGCTCGAGGTGCGAGTCATGCTGGGCGAGCACCGGCTCGAACTCCCCCGAAACCGATCGCGTCAGCTCGCCCAGGTCGACCTGCTCGGGCCGCAGCTCGAGCGACCCGGACTCGAGCCGCGACAGATCGAGCAGATCCACTGACAGCTTGCGCAGCCGCTCCACCTGATCGCGAACCTGCTCGAGGAAACGGGCCCGCGTGTCGGGATCCAGATCCTCGTCCTCGAGCAGCTCGACGAACCCACCCAGGGAGAAGATCGGTGTCCGGAGCTCGTGCGACGCCGTCGCGATGAATTTCTTGCGCGCCGATTCGAGCTGCGACAGCTGGCGCTGCATCTGGTTGAACGCCACTGCGAGCTGCCCGAGCTCGTCGCGCGAGTCGACCGGAATGGTGTGCTCGAAGTCGCCGGCCGCGACCTGCTCGGCCGCCAACTCGAGTCGCTTGACGCGCTGGGCCAGCGCGTGGGCCACGAGGTAGCTCCCCACGATCGCCACCAGCAGCGCGATCCCGCCCGCCACGAAGATCTGGTGGCGCACCGTCGCAACCGTGCGGACGATGTCCGAGGCCGGCGCCGAGTACACGATCACCGCGGCGACGCGTCCGCGGTACACGACCGGATAGGCCGCCTCGGCCACCGTCCCGGCGCGCGTGTCCTGGGTCCCGGTGGCCATGTGCCCCGACTCGACCCCTCGCCGCGCCACCGCGAACGACAGCGCCACGGTCGCGGCGCGCCGGCTCGAGTCAGCGACCGTGGACAGCTGGAACCCCCCCGGCACCTCGTTGACGAGTAGCAGCGTGACCCGATCGCCGGTGGCGAGCGTTGCGGCGTTGACGCGGTCCTGGACCGTCGAGAGCGGGACCGAGCTCCCGACCGTGCGAGCGATGTTCTTCGAATGGACCGTCGCATCGCTCGCCAGTCCTCCGAGCTGGCTGCTCACGAGCCGGCTCTGGAGGCCGGGCGCGACGTAGACGTAGAGCACCGCGAGGGCGAGAAACACGATCGCCGAGAAGACGAGCGCCAGGCGGTTGCTCAGCGACAGGCTGATCCGCCCGCGACGCATCGCGTTTAGCCTCTAGATCTCCGTGTCGCGGAAGCGATACCCGACGCCGCGCACCGTGAACAGGTACTCGGGCGCCTTGGGATCGGCCTCGAGCTTCTCGCGCAGGTGCCTGATGTGGACGTCGATCGTGCGGGGGTCGCGGTACGCGGAGTCTCCCCAGATGCGCGCGAGCAGCATGTCGCGCGTGAAGACCCGCCCGGGAGCCCGCGCTAGTACCGACAGGATCTCGAACTCGACGAATGTCAGCGGCGCCTCTCCCCCTTCCACCTTGACCGAGCGCTTGGAGAAGTCGATCCGCATCGAGTCCACCTCGAGCGGTGCCTCGTCGGACGCCGTCTCGGCCGGCCGGACCATCTCCGCGCGCCGCAACGCGGCCTTGATCCGGCTCGAGAACTCGCGCAGCGAGAACGGCTTGGTGATGTAGTCGTCGGCTCCGAGCTCGAGACCCACGACCTTGTCGATCTCCTCGGATTTAGCGGTCAGGATGATGATCGGCACCGAGCTTTGGCTGCGCAGCCGGCGGCACACCTCGAGCCCGTCCACCTTGGGGAGCATCAGGTCGAGCACCACGAGGTCGAACGCCTGCTCGTCGAAGCGGTCAAGCGCCTGGCGCCCGTCCGTCGCCTGTACGACGTCGTAGCCCTCCTTGCGCAGTGGATATGAGAGCAGCGCCTGGATCGACTGCTCGTCGTCCACGAGCAGGATCCGCGCCGAGCGATCTGCCACTAGTTCCTTCCTGTTTGCAGCAAAAGAGTAGTCGTCTCCGGCACCCTCAACCTCATCTTGCGCCCGGAGGCGGGTTACCCTGACAAGCCGGATGCTCGATCCTCGCATCTACAGGACGGGCCTGATGGTCGTGGTTGTCGCGGTGATCGTGGTCGCGTTTTCGCTCGGCAACCAGGCGGCGCCGCTCACCGCGACGCTCGTGCCGGACGCCTTCAACGGGTCCAACGCGTACTCGACGATGCAGACCCTGGCCACGGAATATCCGAGCCGGCCGCCCGGATCCGACGCCGACAACCAGGTCGCCGACTACGTCGCGGGGGCTTTGAACGGCGACGGGTTTCTGGTCCACCGAACCCACTTCACGGCCGAGACGGTCGACGGCGCGCGCACGATCCAGACCGTCACCGGCACGCTCGCCGGAACCAACCCGGGCACGATCGTCGTCGTCGCGCACCGCGATTCGGTCCGCGCCGGGCGGACCGGGTCCCCGGCCGAGCTGTCCGGGACAGCGGTCCTGCTCGAGCTGGCGCGCGACCTGGCGGCGCAGACCCAGCAGCGATCGGTCGTCCTTGCCTCGACGAGCGCGTCGATCGGCGCCGCCGGCGCCGCCGAACTCGCGCGCAACCTCCCGGGCCCGATCGAGGGGGTGATCGTGCTAGGTGACATGTCCGGGGCCGAGGTCCGCTCCCCGATCGTCGTCCCGTGGTCCGATTCGCAGCTCGTGGCACCCTCGCTGCTGCGCAACACGGTGGCGGCGGCGGTCTCGCAGCAGGCCAGCGTCAACCCCACCGACGAGAGCCTGGGCGGACAGTTCCTGCACCTGGCCTTCCCCCTCGCCGCCACCGAGCAGCGCCCGTTCGCCGACAGCGGCGAGCCGGCCGTGCTCGTCTCGACCTCCGGCGCGCGCCAGCCGGCCGCCGACGAGCCGCCCAGCTTCAGCCAGATCACCGGCTTCGGGCGGGCGATCCTCGAGTCGGTCACCGCGCTCGAGGCCGGCCCGATGATGCCCGGCCCCTCCTCCTACCTGCGGATGCACGACGAGCTGATCCCGGCCTGGGCGATCCGCCTCCTCGTCCTGGCGCTGATCCTTCCGGTCCTGCTCGCCACCGTCGACGGGCTGGCCCGGGCGCGGCGGCGCGGATACCGCGTGCGCCGCTGGATCCCCTGGGTGCTGTCGGCCTGCGTCCCGTTCGCGCTGGCTGCCCTCGCGGTCGTCGTCCTCTGGGACCTCGGCGCGATCACCGCCGCGCCGCCCGGTCCCGTCGGCGGTGACGCGATCACGCTGCCGGGTCGCGCCGTCGCGATCCTGATCGGCCTGGGCTGCCTGATCGTGGCCGCCTTCGCGGTGCGCTGGTGGGTGATCCGGCACGTCTGGCCGGTCCCCGATCCGGACGAGGATGCCCTGGCCCTTGAGCCCGAGAACGGCCGGCCCCGCCGGCGTCACGCCGCCCCGGTCGTCGGCGATGCCGCTTCGCCCGGGGCGGCCGCGGCCTTCCTGCTCGTCCTGTGCGCCGTCGCGCTCGCGATCTGGGTCGAGAATCCATTTGCCGCCGCACTCCTGGTCCCGGCCCTGCACCTGTGGATGTGGATCGTCGCCCCCGAGCGGCGTCTGCGCCTGCCGTGGACGGTCCTGCTGTTCCTGGCCGGGCTCGTGCCCGGCGTGCTCGCCGCCTATTACTACGCGGCCGTGTTGGGTCTTGGTCCGGGGTCCGCCGCGTGGAATGCTGTGCTCATGCTTGCGGGTGGCGAGGTGTCGCTGACGGCGGCGCTCGAGTGGAGCATCGTGCTCGGGTGCGTGGTTAGCCTGGTGCTGATGATGGTCCGGATCGCGCGCCAGCCGCACCCGGCCGAGGTGCCTGTGACGACCCGCGGGCCGATCACGTACGCCGGGCCCGGCTCGCTCGGCGCCACCGGTTCGGCGCTGCGCCGGTGAAGACCAAGGTGCTGAGCGCGCCCGCGGTGGCGCCGCGGCGGATCTGGGGCCTCCCGCTCGGGCGGCTCGTACGCGACATCTCGTGGGTGCTGATCATCTCCGGCCTGCTGCTCGTGATCGACGCGGGCGTCACGCTCGTCTGGCAGGAGCCGGTGACCGCGGTGATCGCCCTGATCAAGCGCTCGCAGATTGATCAGCAGTACCTGAGTTATTCGAGTGCGCCACTCGCGCCGGCCCAGAGCCACGCCCTGACCGACCTGCCCACCGAACAGGACCGGATCGCGTTCCTGGCCCGCAGCGAGCAGCACGAGGTCGCCACCGGCGACGCGGTCGGCCGCATCACGATCCCCAAGATCGGCGCCAACTACGTAGTCGTCCAGGGGACCAACACCGACAGCCTCGAGAAGGGACCGGGCCACTACCCCGCCACCGCGCTCCCCGGCCTCGGTCAGACGGTGGCAATCGCCGGCCACCGGACGACCTATCTGGCGCCCTTCCGCCACGTCGACGCGCTCAAGCCGGGCGATCGGATCCTCCTGAAGATGCCCTACGGCCTCTTCACCTATGCGGTCCAGTACCGAAAGATCGTCCTCCCGACGGCGCTGTGGGTGACGAACAACGTCGGCTATGAGCGCCTCGTGCTGTCGGCGTGCAACCCGCTTTACAGCGCCGCCCAGCGGATCATCATCTTCGCCCGCCTGCAGTCGGTGACCCCGCTGGGCCCGGCGCGCAAGACGTAGAGCCTTTGGGGCCTCGCTTCGCTCGGCATCCTCCGGATGATGTCGCGGCAGGCCCGCAAGGCGAGGCATGGATGCCGAGCGGGCCGTCGCCGCGACGCCGTTCCGCCGGGCATCCATGCCCGGCGGGGTACCCGTGCCCCGTCCGGACGGGGAACATGGCCCCACGGATGCCGCCGCAGGCGGCCCATTTCACAAGTTAGGGTCGTGACCCGATGCAGACGGCATAGGTCACGGTCGATCCCTTCAGTACAGTCCATTGGAAGGGACCACGATGAACCCGGCCACGCTGAAGGAACAGATAGAGAAGGGCGAGTACCAGGTCGACCCGGTCGCCGTCGCCGACGCCATGTTGCGTCGGCTCCAGGCGTATCGGGAGGCTCAGAAGGAGTGCTCGTATCCCGACAGCGGGCCGTCGACATCGTCGATGAACACGACGTCCCCCGAGCCCTCGACGACGGACCCGATCCAGGTCAGTCGCTCTCCCAGGCTGCGCGGCCCGCGCGCGCTCTCGAGCATCTTCGCGTTCCGCGCCGGGACGCACGCGCACAGTTCGTAGTCCTCGCCGGCGGTGGCCGCGAGCGACTTGGCGTCGACGCCCAACTCGCGCGCGACCTCGGCGATCCCCGGGGCGAGCGGCAGCGCCGCGAGCGACAGCTCGATCCGCACGCCGCTCCGCCGCGCCAGGTGCCCGGCGTCGGTCGCGATGCCGTCCGACAGGTCGATCATCGCCGTGGCGCCCGCAGCGGCCAGCTCGCGCCCGGTGGCGATCTGCGGTTGCGGGCGGGCATAGCGCTCGCGCAGCGCGGCCTTCGTCGCCGATTCCAGGCCGGCGCCGGCGCGGCCGTCCAGCACCGCGAGCCCCGCTCCGGCCCCGCCCAGCGTGCCGGTGACCGCCACCCGGTCGCCCGGCCGCGCGCCGTCGCGCCCGACCAGCTCGGCCGGATCGTGCGCCCAGCCCACGACGGTGAAGGACACGGTCAGGACCGGCGAGCTCGTCAGGTCGCCGCCGGCGATCACCAGGCCGGTCCGCTCGGCCAGCGCGTGTGCGCCCTCGACGAGCGCCACCGCGTTCTGCGAGCCGAACTGCGCGGGGACGGCGAGCGCCAGGTACGCCTCGCCCGGTCGGGCTCCCATCGCCGCCAGGTCCGACGCCGCCGCGGCCAGCGCGCGATGCCCGATCTCCCCGGGCGCGAGCTGCCCCGAGCGGAAGTGGACGCCGTCGACCATCGTGTCGACGGAGGTCACCGCGTAGCGGTCGGCCCTGACCACGGCCGCGTCGTCACCCAGTCCGCGCATCACGCGCGAGCCGGTGCCGGCGAGCGCGCGCTCGAAGGCCTCGATCAGCTCGAGCTCGCGCAGCTCAGCGGTGGCGGTAGACGATCCGGGCGCGATCGAGGTCGTAGGGCGACAGCTCGACCCGGACGCGATCTCCGGGGAGGATGCGGATTCGAAAACGACGCATCTTCCCGGCCACGTGGCCGAGTACGACGCGATCCATGTTGTCGAGTTTGACGCGGAACATCGCGTTCGGCAGTGCCTCGACAACCTCGCCTTCGAGTTCGACTTTCTCTTCTTTTGGCATCTAAGGCAGCCGCCGTGAGGCGCCGCCGACCCTTTCAATATCTCGGGATTGTTGCCGTAAGAGTAGTGGGTATCCTGGGCCGTCCGAGAAAAGCGACCCCTCCTGGAGGCCCGTTGCCCGCACTGACAGACAGTCTTAAGAACGAATACACGAAGCAGATCCTGCGAGCGACCGGTGTCCGCAAGGCGTCGTTGCAGCAGCGCAAGACTCCTCACTACCGCATGCCGCTGCTCGAAGAGGCCGGCGGCTGGATGAAGCTGAAGAAGTACGAGGGGCCCGAGATTCCCGCCTCCGAGTGGGAGAACCTGACCTACACCACTTACTCGAGCGACCCCACCACCTTCTTCGCGCCGATCACCTCCGCCACCGGCGAGATCGAGCTCAAGGGCTTCTGGGAGTACGGCAAGGCCGACATCGACGGCGTCTGGACGCCAAACGCCGAGAAGTGCCCGTCGATCGTCAAGTGGGTCGAGTCGATCGGCGCGCGCTTCGGCCGCGTCCAGCTCCTTCGCATGACCGCCAACACGATGCGCGAGTGCCGCTGGGGCCTGCACCTGGACAACAACAACCAGGGCAACCCGGAGAACCAGGGTTGGGTCGTGCGCGTCTGGCTCGAGCTAACCAATGACCCGTCGAGCGCGCTCGTCGTCCGTCCGACCGAGTTCGATCGCAAGGGCGAAGTCCGGATCGAGCTGCCGGCCTACCAGCAGGCCGTTGTCGACTCCGAGTTCCTCTGGCACGGCGGGCATCACACCTCCGATCACATGCGCTACGCGGTGATCGCGAGCGTCGAGTCCGGCCCAGCGCTCGAGCGCTGGATCCAGTCTCAGCACCTGTAGGTAATCAAGCCGCGCACGTCTCGCGGCGGCACCCGCTAATGGATCGCTGAGCCCCGCGTGGCGAGGGTTCACGCGAGGTGCCGGCGCGAGACACACCGGCGCTCCCTGGCGCGCTGCCCGGACGCCCGCTCGGTCCCCGCACCCGCGCTGTCAACTCAGGCGCGGCAGCGACTCAGAGCGGCTAACGGCTAGTGGGACTTGCCGTGGTGGCCGCCGCCACCGCCACCGCCAGCCGGTGGCGCGGCGCCGCCGGTCTGGATCGTGGTCGTCGGCCCCTGGGTCTGCTTGGGCGGCTGCGCGTAAAGGGTCGGGTTGTTGTACGCGCCCGGGCCGGTCTGACCGGCGGTCTTCGACGGCGGGGGCTCGCGCGAGGCCGAATGCGGGCCAGTGAACGCCGTGCCCGTGAACGGCTCGGTGGGCTGCGGGAAATCGCCGCAGTAGCCGTTTGAGGCCGCGAGCATGAAGTCGTGCCAGATGGGCGCCGCCAAGGTGCCGCCGAAGCCGTTCGCCATCGGGATGTTGCCCTGGGGATAGCCGACCCAGACCGCGGTCGAGATCTTGGGCGAGTAGCCGACGAACCACGCGTTGTCGTAGTTCTCGGCGGTACCTGTCTTGCCCGCGGCGGGGCAGCCGTAGTTGGCCGCCGTGCCCGTCCCGCTCTGGATCACGGTCTTCAGGACCTGCGTGCCCTCGTACGCCTCGCCGTCGGTGAACACCCGGGTGTGTGCCGGATTGCCGAAGTTCTCGACCTTGCCGTTGGGAAAGACGATGTGATCGATGACCGTGGGCGCCACGTGCGTCCCGCCGTTGGCCAGGGTGGCGTACGCGTCGGCCATCTCGAGCATCGTGCAGCAGTCCGCGAGGCCGCCGATCACCTCCGAGGGATTCCCGGTCAGCTTCGAGGTGACGCCCATCGCGTGGGCCGTCGCGTCGAGCTTCTGGTAGCCGAGGTCGGCCGCGAGTTGGGCAAAGACCGTGTTGTCCGAAACCGTCGTCGCCTTCGTGATGTTGATGACGCCCTGGTACGTCTCCTCGGCAGTGTGGACCGACCAGGTCGGATCTGCCGGCAGCCAGCCCGGGGGCAGGAACTTCGAGGCGTAGTAGGTCTGGTTCGGATCGCCGTCGTAGTCGTGGATCAGCGTCATCAGCGCGAACGCCTTAAAGGCCGACCCCGTCTGCCGCTCGGCCTGGACCGGGAAATCGAACTTGGTCTGCTGGTAGGTCGCCGAGGAGGCGATGGCCAGGATGTGGCCGTTCGACGGATCGACCGAGGCCAGCGCGGCGGCCGGTTGGTCGTCGAGCACGGCGCCGCCCTCGTGGGCGTGGATCGCGTTGAGGGCCTCCTGCTCGACCTTGGGCTGGATCGTGGTGTAGATCTTCAGACCCCCGTTGGCCACCGCCGGGCAGTTGTTAGGCGACTGCGGGCACAGATCCTGGTCGACCTGCTGCAGCGCGTAGTCGTAGATGTAGGGCGAGTTGTGCTCGATGAACTGCGCGTTCGGGTGCACCTGCAGCGGCTGCTTCTCGACAGCGGTGGCGAGGCTCTGGCTGATGTAGTGCGAGGTGACCATCGCCTGAAGCACCGAGTTACGCCGCGCCTTGGCGAGTTGGGGCGCGACGGTCGGGTCGTATTGCGACGGCGATTGAGGCAGGCCGGCCAACAACGACATCTGGGCCAGGTTGATCTTCGACACCGGCTTGCTGAAGAACATGAGCGAGGCCGCGCCGACGCCGATCGCCTCCTCGCCGTTCGTCGTCCCGTACGGGACGCTGTTCAGATACTGATTGAGGATCCAGTCCTTGTGGTGCTTCTTCTCAAGCTGTTCGGCCAGCTTGGCCTGCACGATCTTGTACTTGAGGTTGTGGCTCGCCGAGTAGCTCGTCCCGTTGAGGTACATGTTGTTGACGAGCTGCATCGTCAGCGTCGAGGCGCCCTGCAGTGAGTTGCTCTGTCCGAGCAGGTCCTTGACGCCCGCGCGCAGGATGCCCTGGTAGTCGAGCGCACCGTGCTGATAGAAGCGCCGGTCCTCGATCGCGACCGTCGCCTCCTCGAGCCGCTTGGGGATCTGGTCCGGCGCCTCGTAGTGGTAGATGCTGTTCGTGCGCACGTAGCCGAGCAGGCTCCCGTCGGCCGCGAAGATCTCGGTCGGCGGGTTGGCGTGCTTGGGGGGCAGCTGGCTCAGGTTGGGCGCCGAGTCCGCCGCGGCGACGACCCATCCGACCGCGAGCAGGGCCGCGATCGCGACGGCAGAGATGGTCAGGATCCCCGTCATCAGGAGGACCCGTCCGACGGGGTGGCCACGGTTGCCGCGGCGGCGGCGCTGTCGTTCGCGTCGACTCATGTGGGAGGCCTGCGGGGCGTTCTTCGCGTCGCGGTGCGTAGGGCAGGCACCCACGCCACCGAAGAAACCGGGTCAGGAAGTCTAGCTGGCAGGCTGTTTCGGGCTTCCGGTTCGGCCTCCTGCCCCGGGCACCGGCGTGAGACGTGAGTGCCGGTCCGGGCGCCGCTGTCAGACTCGCCTGCGCGTGTTCGCCCGGGTCACACCGTCCGTCATCCTGCTCGACGCGCTCGGGACGTTGGTGGCGCTCGAGCCGCCCGCCCCGCGGCTGCGCGGGGAGCTGGCCGAGCGCTTCGGTCTGGTGGTGAGCGAGGCCCAGGCGGCGGACGCGATCGGTGCCGAGATCGCCTATTACCGGGCACACCTCGACGACGGGCGCGACCGCGCCAGCCTTGACGTGCTGCGCGCTCGCTGTGCGGAGATCCTGCGCTCGGCGCTCCCCGACGCCGCTGCGATCGAGTCACCGCGGATGGTCGAGGCGCTGCTCGCGTCGCTGCGCTTCACCGCCTTCGCTGACGTCCGTCCGGCGTTGGTGGCCGCGCGTGCCCGCGGCCAGCGCCTCGTCGTCGTGAGCAACTGGGACGTCTCGTTGCACGACGTCCTGCGGGCGCTCGAGCTCGGGCCGCTCCTCGACGGCGTTCTCACCTCGGCCGAGGTCGGCGCCCGCAAGCCGTCGCCTGCGATGTTCGAGCGAGCGTTGGCGTTGGTGGGCGCCACCGCGGCCGAAACGATCCATGTCGGCGACAGCCTCGAGGAGGACGTTGCCGGAGCCCGCGCGGCCGGCATCGCGCCCGTGCTCGTGCGCCGGGACGGCGGCGGGCCGGCGCCCGGCGTGCGCACGATCTCGAGCCTCGATGAGCTGGGCAGGCTGGCCGCGGCCTGACGGTCCTAAAGTCTTGAGCGATGCCGAGCGTCCCGCCGCCGCAGCTCACCTCCACCGGCCCGCCTGCTCCGCCCCCGCCTCCGCTCCCGCCGGGGCGCGAGCACCCCGGCGACGTTCCGTGGCCGATCTGGGCCGCGCCGGCCGCTCTGCTCACCGGACTGCTGGTGGGAGTGCTCGGGACGATCATCGTCGCCGCCTTCGCGGGCGAGGCCGGTTCGACCCACACCAGCCCGGCGGTCAGCCTGATCAGCGACGTCGTATTCGACGCGGGCTTTGTCCTCGCGGCGCTCTATTTCGCGTCGGCAGGGAGACGACGACCCGAGCCGTGGGATTTCGGCTATCGCCGGATTCCCGTGTTGGTGGGGGTGGCCGCGTTTTTCCTGGCCGCCATCGGCTACTACGTTGTGACTGCCGTTTACCAGTCGATCGTCAGCCTGCACGGCACCGACAAGCTGCCGTCGGATCTGGGCATCGGTACGAGCACGGCCGCGCTCATCGGAGCGGCCGTCTTCGTGTGCGTGATCGCGCCGATCGCAGAGGAGTTCTTCTTCCGTGGCTTCATCTTCGGCGCCCTGCGCCGGTGGCACCTCACGATCCTCGGACGCGACGTGGGCACGTGGGTCGCGGCGGTGCTCACCGGCCTGCTGTTCGGCCTCGCGCACGCCGGCTCGGCCAACGCGCAGTACCTCATCCCGCTTGGCTTTCTCGGGTTTGTGCTGTGCCTGGTCCGCTGGAAGACCGGGTCGCTGTATCCGTGCATGGCCCTGCATTCGGTCAACAACTCGCTCGCGCTGGGCGTCAACCAGCTGCACTGGAACGGCGGCGAGATCGTCGCCTTGATCGCCGGCGGGCTGGCCGTCGTCGGGGCGATCACGCTGCCGCTCGCGGGTCGCTCTCCCGCGCCGCCACCTAGTTCTCCCGCGCCGGCCACGTAGTCAGTCGGCCACCTCGTTCTCCCGCGCCGGCCACCCAGCTCTCCGGCGCCGCCCACCTAGTCCGGCGAGGTCAGCTGCATGACAACGTGTCGGGGCGGCTTGCCCGGCATGGTTTACTTTCCCGCCATGTCGCGGGTGCTCGCAGGCCGATTGATCGCAGGCGTAGCCCTCGCGGCAGCGTTGGCGTTGGCGATGCTCGCCCCGTCGCTCGCGGCGGCCTCGACTCCCGGTCAGCCGACGCTTCGCCTCTACCTCCCGGACACGTTCGTCGTCGGGGGTCGCGTGGTGACGGTCCCCGGACGGGTCGTCCACGTCAAGGGCATCGTCAGCCAGTACGTGCCGGGCCAGACCGTGACCGTGCAGTCGTTCCTCGGCGGCAAGCAGTTCAAGACCGACACGCTGCGGGTGAACCCCGCCGCGGGCGGGCACGGCCGCTTCACCGAGTCGCTGACCAGCCCCCGGGCGGGAGAGGTGACCGTGAAGGTCGAGCACGTCGCCACCCCCACGCTCGGCGCGTTTTCGGCCTCGCGCCGCTTCGCTGCGCTCGACGATCACGTCAGCTTCGGGTCCCGCGGCCCGTTCGTGGCGCTGATCCAGCAGCGGCTCGCCGCGCTGCACTTCTACATCCCGCAGACGGGCGTGTACGACACCGGAACCGGGCTGGCCCTGGACGCCTACCACCGGCTGCTTCGCTGGGGCACCTACCAGACCCTCGACGCCCACACGATCAGCTTCCTGCTCGACGGCTACGGGTCGTTCCCGGTCCGCTTCCCGAGCCACGGCAGGCACGCGGAGGGCAACCTGGCCCTCCAGCTGCTCGCGTTGGTCGACGGCTCGAAGGTCGTCACGATCTACCCGATCAGCTCCGGCAAGCCGTCGACTCCGACCATCCTGGGCGACTTCCACGTCTACTCCAAGGTGCCCGGCTACCTGCCCGACGGCATGTATTTCTCGAACTTCTTCTTCAGCGGCTACGCCATCCACGGCTACAACCCGGCGCCCGACTATCCGGCCAGCCACGGCTGCATGCGCCTGCCGATCGTCGACGCGCTGTCGGTCTACGGCTGGCTGCAGATCGGCAACTGGGTCGATACGTACTACTGAGCGATCAGCGCCGGCTGAGCCCGCTCGAGTATCGCGCCAGATAGCCGAATCCCAGCCCGTATACGAGCAGGGCGACGATCGCGGGCAGCCCATGCTGGACCCACGCGTTGCTCGACCGGACGATCGCGTGAAACGGCGAGGTCAGGGTCTTGGCCGCCTGGTTGATGAACCGTCCCGGCTGGCCTTCGGGCTTGCTCGGCGCCGCCGGAGTCGAGGCCGCGTTGGTACCGGCGGTTAGCTCGGTCTGCTGATGGACCGAGGCGCCCGCCATCTGGTCGCGCGCGAACATCGTGAACGACAGCACCACGAGGGCGCAGCAGGCGAATGAGACGAGCTTGATCGTCCGCGAGATCACGCTGCTGGTGTCGGCCGCCGCCGCGACTAGCATGAACCGGCGGTATGGAAATCGACACGCAGACGAGCGCGCGCGCCCGCCTCGTCGCCGAGTTGCGTGAGCACGCGCTGGTCATCGGCGAGGTCGTCCTGACCAGCGGCCGGACCGCCCAATATCTGGTCGACGCCAAGCGCGCGATCCTGCTTCCCGCCGGCTTCGCGGCGCTGGCCGAACTCGTGGCGGCCCAGGCCCGCGAGTGGGGCGCCACCGCGGTGGGCGGGATGACGATGGGGGCCGACCCGATCGCGTGCGCCGCGCTCGCCGGTGGCGCCGACGTCAAGGCGTTTTTCGTGCGCAAGGAGGTCAAGGCGCACGGACTGTCGCGCCGGATCGAGGGCCCGCCGCTCGGGCCG
>DATBYI010000108.1:0-2057 GCA_036513815.1 Solirubrobacteraceae bacterium | reverse complement strand
CCGGGGATGAGCTGGGGGAGTAGCTCAACGACCGTCACGCGAGCGCCCAGCGCGTCGTAAACGGTCGCCATCTCCAGCCCGATGATCCCGCCACCGATCACGAGCAGCCGCTCGCCCGCGGCGCCGGGGAGCTCGAGCGCGCCCGTCGAGTCGATGATCCGCTCGTCGTCGGGCAGCCCGGGAATCGTCGCCGCCTCCGAGCCCGCGGCGATGATCAAGTTGTCGAACGAAACGGTGCGGTCGCCCACGGCGATGCTGTGCGGGCCGGTCAGCTGGCCGACGCCACGGATGACCTCGACCTTGCGCTGCTTGGCCAGCCCGTCGAGCCCGCCGGTCAACCGCTTGACGACCGACTCCTTCCACGACCGCACCGCGTCGAGATCGACCTCCGGGGCGGAAAACGTGATGCCGTGCTCGGCCATCTCCTCGGCCTCGGCCACGACCCGCGCCGCGTGAAGCAGGGCCTTCGACGGGATGCACCCGACGTTGAGGCACACGCCACCCAGGCGGTCGTAGCGTTCAATCAAAACCGTCTTCAGGCCCACGTCGGCGGCGCGGAACGCGGCCGTGTAGCCACCCGGACCCGATCCGAGCACGACGACCTGTGCGTCGTTGCCGCCGGCGCCGTCGTGGGAGGGAGAGGACGAGGTTGGGGGGGTGGAAGGCGAGGGCGGGGGAGGCGTCGGCTCGCTTTCGACCTTCGCGTCCGGCGCGGCCCCGTCCGTGACGGTCTCGAGTGTGAGCAGCACGCTCCCCTCCGACACCCGGTCGCCGATCTTCACCGACAGCTGCTTGATCGTGCCGGCGAGCGGCGCCGGCACGTCCATCGTGGCCTTATCCGACTCGAGTGTGACGAGCGGGTCCTCCACCGACACCTCGTCCCCGGGTGCCACGTGGATCTCGATCACTGGCACGTCGGTGAAGTCCCCGATGTCGGGAACGCGAATGTCCTCCGTATCACTCACAGCAGCGCTCGCCGCGGATCAGAGATGACCTTGACCAGGTAGACCATGAACCGGGCCGCCGCGGCCCCGTCGATCACCCGGTGGTCGTAGGACAGCGAAAGCGGGAGCATCAGGCGCGGCTCGAATTCGCGACCATCCCAGACCGGCTTTATGGCAGCGCGTGTCGCGCCCAGGATCGCGACCTCGGGCGCGTTGATGATCGGGGTGAACGAGGTGCCGCCGATCCCGCCGAGCGAGGAGATCGTGAACGACGCGCCCTGCATGTCGCCTGGCATGAGCTTGCCCTCGCGGGCCTTGCCCGACAGCTCGGACAGCTCGCGCGCGATGTCGAGCAGCCCCTTCTTGTCGGCGTCCTTGATCACCGGGACGACGAGGCCACCCGGCGTGTCGGCGGCGAACCCGATGTTGTAGTACCGCTTGAGGATCAGATCCTCGCCGTCCAAAGACGAGTTAAACGTCGGGAATGTCTTCAAAGCAGCCACCGACGCGACGATCAGGAACGACACCATCGTCACCTTCACGCCGTCCCGCGAGACCTCGTCGTTGAGCTGCTTACGCCACGCCTCGAGGTCCGTGATGTCCGCCTCGTCGTTGTGCGTGACGTGCGGGATCATCACCCAGTTGCGCGCGAGCACGGGGCCCGAGATCCGCTGGATCCGCGAGCGCTCCACCCGTTCGATCTCGCCGAACTTCGAGAAATCGATAACCGGCCAGGGAGGCAACGCCAGGTCTAGCCCCGGACCACCGGCAGCTGGCGCGGACGCCGCCGATGGGGCCGTAGCCGCTCCGCCGCCCTCGGCGAACGCCTGCACATCTTCCTTCGTGATCCGGCCCTTGCGACCGCTCCCGGTCACACGATGCAGGTCGACCCCAAGCTCGCGCGCGATCCGCCGCACGGCGGGGCTGGCATACACCGGGCCGCCGCCGTTGCCCTCGGAAGAGGGGGGAGCCGCGGCGGGCGGTGGCGCGGCGGCGGGCGGTGGCGCGGACTGCTCCTCGGCGTCAACTGCGCTCGCCACCGAATCTGCCGCCTTGGTTCCCGACGCCACTCCGAGCGCATCGCTCGATGGCGTTGCCGTCGCCTCACCGCCA
>DATBYI010000107.1:0-4043 GCA_036513815.1 Solirubrobacteraceae bacterium | reverse complement strand
TTCGAGCCGACGCAGTTCGGGGTAGATCTGGCCGTAGCTGGCGGCCCAGAAGTTGCGGGTCGACTTGTCGACCAGCTGCTTGATGTCGTAGCCGGTCTGGCTACCGAGGGCGATCATTCCGAGGATCACCCGGCCGGTGGGGGTGAGAGGTGGCATTGGCACCGTCAACATATCGTACCGGCATATTACGGTACGATATATCCGAAAGCGAGATTCGTCAAATGCTGCGGGTGCGATTTCCGTTGGTATCCGCCGGAAATGACACCCGCAAGCGTTGGGCGGTGATCAGCGGCGCGCCTTGTTCTCGTGCGCGTCGGCAAGCAGGTCCGCCAACAGGTCCCCATCGGTGGCGCTCAGCGTCACGCGCACGGCGGCGAGGCGCTTGCCCCAGTGGACCTCGGCGCATACCTCGGGGTCCGCCTGGACCGCGGTGAGGATGCCCGGCTCGTCGAGCATCACGTTCATGTGATCCTCGTCCCACAGCGTGGCGAAGATCCGCCCGGCGACGCGGAAGGAAGGCTTTCCGTGGTGATCCTGCTCCTCGGCGTGGGGCAGCGAGAGTGCGAGCCGGCGGGCCTCTGCGCTGGTCACCATTGCGCCACGGGTCGATCGTACCGGCGGTTATCCTCGCGTCCATGCACCTCGCCGAGCTCACACCGCCTGAACAGCGGGTGCTCGGATGCCTCATCGAGAAGCGCTGGACGACGCCGGATCAGTATCCGCTCTCGCTCAACGCGCTGCGGCTGGCGTGCAACCAGTCGACCAATCGGGACCCGGTTACCACGTACGACGAGGCGACGGTCAGGGAGGCGGCGCAGCGGCTGTACCTGTACGGGTTGGCGCGTCTCGCGAGTGGGCATGGCAGCCGGGCCGTCAAGTACCGCCACCTGGCAGAGGAGGCGTTGCAGCTGGGCCGCGAGGAACTGGCCGTGCTCGCCGTCCTCCTGCTCCGGGGACCCCAGACGCCCGGGGAGCTCAAGAGCAGGACCGAGCGCATGGCGGCGCTTGGCTCCCTGGACGACGTCGAGCGCGTGCTCGGTGTGCTCTCCGAGCGCGGCTACGCCAGGCGGATCGGGCGCCGGCCGGGCCAGAAGGAAGACCGCTTCGAGCACTTGCTCGGTGGCGCCGCGCCGGCGGACTCGTCCGCCCCCGTCGCCGCGCCGGCACCATCGTTCGCTCCCGCGTCGGCGTCCGCGACGGCACCGTCGTTCGCTCCCGCGCCTGCACGGTCGCTCGGCTCCGCGCCGGGGTCGTCGCTCGCGCCGTCGCCCGCTCCCACGCCGCCCATGGCCGCGCCGACGCCCGACGGCAACGGAGCTCTCGCCGAGCGCGTGGCCGCGCTCGAGGAAGAGGTGGCGTCGCTGCGGGCCGAGCTCGACGAGCTGCGCGCCCTCTACGAATAGGCCCGGTCTACGGGTACAGCAGCCCGCTCTCGCGCCGCATCACGAATTCCGCGCGGCGCTCGAGGAAGTCGGTGACGATCGCGGCGAACGCCTCGGGGCGGTCGGCATAGATCGCGTGGGCGGCGTCGTAGACGATCACGAAGTGACACTGGGGAAGGAGCTCGCGGTAGATGCGGCCGAGCTCCGGTGGCGTCAGCCGGTCCTCGGTCCCGAACAGGACGAGCGTGGGGACCTCGAGGCTCCGCATAGCCTCCTCGAGCTCCGGGTCGCGGGGCGGCCCGATCAGCCGGCCCACGAGCGCGCGCTGCTTGGCCTCCACCTCGGGCGGGAACGGAACCCCGCGGGCTTGGCGCTCCGGGTGCGCGTAGAGGACCGACGGCATCTCCTCCGGTGGCGGCAGCGGCCCGGGGTTGGTGATGATCGCCGCCGGCGCGGCGAGCACGAGCGCCTCGAGCCGCTCGGGAGCCTGCACGGCCAGCCAGAGGGCGAGCTTGCCGCCGAACGAGATCCCCCACAGGCTGAAGCGGTCGAGGCCGACCGCCGTGACGGCGTTCAGCATGGTCCGGGCGAGCTCGGGCAAGGACGCGGTTCGCTCGTTGACCGGCGACTCTCCGAACCCGGGCGCCTCGAACGCGATCAGGCGGTGCGACGCGGCGAGGAGCTCGTGGCCCCGGCTCGTCCGCAGGCCGCCCGCGCCGTGGAAGCAGACGAGGGGCGGGCCGTCGCCCGCCTCGAGGTAGCGGATCCGGAAGCCATCGGCGTCCACGAAGCGCTCGACGAAATCCACGACTATCCGAGCTCCCGCATCCGGGGCAGAACCTCGGTCCCGAACAGCTCGAGGCTGCGCCGCGCCTTGTCCGGGCCGGGCGCGATGAAGATCAGCTCGAGGATGCCTACGCCGAGCTCACGCCGGATCCGGTCGGCCTGTCCGAGCACCGTCTCCGGCGAGCCGAGCATCAGCTGGGCGCTCTCGATCCGCTCGTCGATCCCGCCTCCGGCGTGCAGGCGCGAGCGCTGGCGCGGCGTGTCGCGCCCGTAATACCCGGCCCGCGCCGCCGCGTCGTCGGCGGCCGGGTTGCCCGTGCTCAGGCGCAGCCCACCGGCGTGGCCTTGCGCGCCCGCGATCGGCGCCCAGTCCTCGCGGGCCTGCGCGTCGTCAGCGGCGACGTGCACCGCGACGCGGTACAGGAGCTGTTCGGGCGCGGGCTCCCACCCGTGCGCGACCGCCGCTTCCCGGTACACCCGGACCGACTCCCGCGCGCGGTCGAGCGTCGTCACCGCGAGCCCGCCGTTGATCCGCTTGGCCGCGGCGAACTCGGCCGCCTCCGGGCTCGAGATCGACATGAAGATCGGCGGATGGGGCGTCTGGACCGGGCGGGGCCAGATCGAGATCGTGCGGTACTCGTAGTAGCGCCCGAGCCAGCCGAACGGCTGCGGCTCGGTCCAGGCGCGGACGATCAGCTCGAGGCCCTCCATGAACCGCTCGCGCGACTCGGCCGGATTGACGCCGTAGGTGGCGTACTCGTTGGATGTCCCGCGCAACATGCCGGCGATCAGCCGGCCGCCGCTCAGCGTGTCGAGCATCGCGAATTCCTCGGCCACGCGCACCGGATTCTGGATTGGGATGTTGGAGCCGAGCAGCGCGATCTTCGCGCGCTTGACCCGCTGCGCCACCGCCGCGGCCATGACCATCGGGTTGGGCGTCAGCGACGCCGCCGAGTAATGGTGCTCCGCCACGGTCACCCAGTCGAACCCGAGCTGGTCGGCCAGCTCGAACTGCGCGAGTGCGCGTTCCATCGAGGCCTGCGCCGCCTCGGACGAGTAGACGTCGGCCGGTACGGGCCAGCCGCGTCCCGAGTGCTGCCCGCCATACGGCACGATCGAGAACACCGCCGCCTTCACGCCACGAGTATCGACCAACGGTCGGGGCGATGACTCGCCGCGGTTTCAGAGCCCGCCTCCGGGGAAAGGTTTCGTGTCGGCTACCGGAGGAGGTGCTGTATGCGTCGTGTACTTGGAATCCTGGTTATGGGAGGCGCGCTCGTGCTCGTCCTCGCGTCCAGCGCCCAGGCCGCACCGCCGGCGACCGCCGGCGCCTTCGTGTTGAACGCGAGTAGCCCGAGCGGGACGTACGCCCCCACTTTCACCGGCAACGGCATGCTCGGCGTTCGCGTGCCGCCGTCGGGCCAGGGATACGCTCCCGGCACCGTCGCCGCCCAGTCCGAGCTGGCCGGCTTCTACGCGTGGCCGTCGGGCAGCCCCAAGCCCGGCGACAACGTCCAGCAGCGGGCGAACATCCCCACGTGGTCGACGCTCACCTTTGGCGACGGCGGCCAGTCGTTCGCCGTCCCCGGTGCAGGCGTATCTAACTGGCACCAGTCGCTCGATCTGCGGACCGGCGTGATCACGACCACCGCGCGCTGGACCGCACCCGACGGACATGTCACCGATCTGACCTACCAGGTGCTGACCGACCGCGCGAGTCAGTACGTCGGATTGGTGCGCCTGCAGCTCACCCCGCAGTGGTCGGGTACGGCCACGGTCACCGACGCGATCGACGGCACCGCCGACACCACCGCGAACCCCTTGCTCACGAGCCAGGTATCGAAGGGGTGGAACGTTCCCGCCGACCAGGACTGG
>DATBYI010000106.1:0-6140 GCA_036513815.1 Solirubrobacteraceae bacterium | reverse complement strand
CCCTGGACCACCTGGTAGGAGCCACCCGAACAGGTGACGGGGAAGCCACAGATCACGCCTTCGTCGACGCCATAGGAGCCGTCGGAGGGGATCCCCATTGAGACCCAGTCGCCGTCGGCTGTCCCGAGCACCCAATCGTGCACGTGGTCGATGGCGGCGTTGGCGGCGGAGGCAGCGCTCGACGCTCCACGCGCCTCGATCACGGCCGTGCCGCGCTTCTGCACGGTGGGGATGAAGTCGTTCTCCACCCAGTTTTGATCGCCCACGACCTCGGCCGCGTTCTTCCCCGCGACCTTGGCGCGGAACAGGTCTGGATACTGCGTCGGGGAATGGTTGCCCCAGACGGACATGTTGGTTACGTCGGCCACCGCTGCATTGACCTTGCCGGCGAGCTGCGCGATCGCCCGATTGTGATCCAGCCGCATCATCGACGTGAAGCGTTCGGCCGGAATGTCGGGCGCGTTCTCCTTGGCGATCAGGCAATTCGTGTTGGCCGGGTTGCCGACCACGAGCACCTTGATGTCGGATGCCGCGTGATCGTTCAGTGCCTTCCCCTGCGGCTTGAAGATGCCGCCGTTGGCCTCCAGCAGGTCACTGCGCTCCATTCCCTTCGTGCGGGGCCGGGCACCCACGAGCAGCGCGATACTGACCCCGTCAAAGGCCTTGTTGGGGTCATCGCTGATGTCGACGCCGGCCAGCAGCGGGAAGGCGCAGTCATCTAGCTCCATCGCGGTCCCCTCCACCGCCTTCAGCGCGTCGGGGATCTCGAGCAGCGACAGGTGAACCGGTGTATCGGAACCGAGCAACTGGCCGCTGGCGATGCGAAAGAGGATCGCATAGCCGATCTGACCGGCCGCTCCGGTGACGGCGACTCGTACGGGGGAATCACTCACTGGGGGTCATCTCCTTGGGGATTGGGTCTGTCTCGCAAAGTAGCGTGACGCCGGCGGCGAGGGTCGTGACGCGCGCCGGGGCTCAGCGAAGGTCTAGGTCGTACACGTGACTGAGCTTTCCCTTCAGGTAGGCCACGAACGGACCCACTTCGATCGGGTCGCCTGTCACGCGCCGCAGCAGCTCGTCGGTCGAAAACTTCGCGCCGTACTGATGAACGCGCTCGCGCAGCCATTCGCGCAGACCGTGGAGCTCGCCTGAGGCGAGCTGCGCGTCGAGGTCAGGCATCTCGGCGTGGGCGCGCTCGAACAGCTGCCCGGCAATCAAATTCCCGAGCGCGTAGGTCGGGAAGTAACCGATCAGACCAGCCGCCCAGTGCACATCCTGCAGAACGCCGTTCGCGTCGTCGGGCACGTCAACCCCGAGGTACTCCTTGTAGCGCGCGTTCCAGGCCTCCGGCAGGTCCTTGACGGCAAGGCGTCCGTCGACCAACTCCTGCTCGAGTTCGAAGCGGAGGATGATGTGCAGGCCGTAGGTGACCTCGTCGGCCTCGACGCGGATCAGCGAGGGCATGACCTTGTTGACGGCGCGGTAAAGCGAGTCCCCGTCGACCCGCGCCACCCGCCCGTCGAACGTCGCGGCGACCCGAGGCGCCAGGACCTCGCAGAACGGTCGCCCGCGTCCGACCATGTTCTCCCACAACCGGCTCTGCGACTCATGCAGTCCAAGCGAGTCGGGGTGCCCGAGCGGCGTGCGCTGAAGCGACTCCGCCACACCCTCCTCGTAGAGGCCGTGGCCGCACTCGTGCATGGCGCCGTACACCGAGGTGGGGAGGAACCGTTCATCCCATCGCGTGGTGATGCGCACGTCACGATTGCCGAACCCTGCGGCGAATGGGTGCACCGCGTCGTCCATGCGCCAGCTCGAGTAGTCAAAGCCCATGAGCCCGAGCAGCCAGGTAACGAGCTCACGCTGGCGCTCCACCGGGAAGTGACCGTGCAGGCACGAGTCATCGACTCGGTCGGCGTGCTCGCCCGTCCGCACGATCAGCGTGCGAAGCTCGGTCTTGAGTTCGTCGAAGAGGCGCGTCACGTCCGCCGTGCGCGCGCCGGGTTCGAAGTCATCGAGCAGCGGGTCGTAGGCGCACGCCGCATCGTCGAAGCAATCGACGTAGCGACGCGCGAGTTCGAAGTTACGTTCCAGGTAGGGCATGAAGCCGACGAAATCGGACTCCTCGCGCGCGGCGATCCAGGCCTGCTGGCCGACGGAGGCAGCGCGCGCCATGTCAGCGGCGAGTCGGGTGGGGACGCGCCGCGCCTTGTCCCAACGCCTTCTCGACAGCCGCACGACCGACGCCCGGTCGGAATCCGGCTCGGCGCCGTCGAGCTCCGCCGCCGCCGCTTCGATCAAGCGCCCGGTGTCGGCGGACACGAACATGTCGTGGCTGATCCGGTGGATCGTCGCGGCCGCCTCGGCGCGGCCGAGCGCGCCGCGCGGGGGCATCATCGTCTGCTGATCCCAGTCGAGCAGCTGGGACACGTTGCGCAGATCGGCCAGCTCGCCCATCCGATCTCCTAGCTCTTCAAATGCGTCTGTCATCACACGGTTCGATTCTCTTTCGCGGGTCGGCGCGGTTTGTCGGTGCGCCTGTGCGACCATTGCAGCATGTGGCAGCGGCCACCGTCGATCAAGCTGCTCGACCTGTTCGGTTTCCGAATCGGGGTGGCTCGCAGCTGGTTCCTGATCCTATTCCTGTTGATCTTCCTGTTGTCCGGGGAGTTCCACCAGGCGCTGCATAGCTCCGACGGGGTCGCCTATCTCACCGCGGTGGTGACGGTCCTGATCCTGTTCGCGTCGCTCGTGGTGCACGAGCTCGGCCACGCGCTCGTGGCCCGCCGCCACGGGATCGTCGTGCGTCGGATCGACCTCTTCCTGTTCGGCGGTTTGACCGAGATGAGCCGCGACGCCGCCACGCCGGGCGAGGACTTCAAGATCGCGGCTGCCGGACCACTCGCGACCTTCGGCTTCGTGCTCGTGTGCCTGGCAGTCGATCTGGCCATCGTTGGACCCCACCGGCTCATCCATGCCGCCAAGCTCGACGACACCGTGCGGATCACCCCGGTGCTCCTCTCGCTCAGCTGGCTCTTGTTCTGGAACGTGCTGTTGCTCGTCTTCAACCTCATTCCGGCCTTCCCGCTCGACGGCGGCCGGATCACTCGGGCGATCGTGTGGCGCCTGACCGGAGACAAGCAGCGCGGCACGCGGACCGCGGCAAAGCTCGGCCAGGGCTTCGCGCTGCTGCTGTCCGGACTCGGCGTCTGGCTCTTGCTCGCCTACCGGAGCTTCACCGGCCTGTGGCTGATCGCCATCTCGTTCCTGCTCTACCAGTCGGCGCGGGCAGCGCTCGTGCAGACCGCGCTGAGCGCACGGATCGAGGGCGTCCGCGTGGCCGACATCATGGACCGCCAGCCGGTGGCGATTCCCGGCCTGACGCCGGTCGGTCAGGCGCTCGACGATTTCTTCCTGCGCTACGGCTGGTCGTGGTTCCCGGTGATCGACGCCGACGGGCGGTTTCTCGGGATCGCCCGCCAGGATCGGCTGAACGGCGCCCAAGATCAGGGCGAGGGATGGCTGACGGTCGATGCGGTGCTCGAGCCCGAGCAGAACGGCGGCTGGCGCGTGCGTGAGGACCGCCCGATCACCGAGTTGCTCGCGTCCGAATCGCTCGGCCGGCTGGGCGCGTTGATGGCGGTCGACGGCGAGGGGGTTCTGCGCGGCGTCGTCACCGTGGAACAGGTGCGCCGCGCGCTCCAGTCGGCGTTCACGTCGCCCGGCCGCCTCGCCTGAGACCGGGCCGCCTGGCCTAAGCCCAGGCCGGCGCGGCCGGGAGCTACGCGATCTGTGAGACGAGTTCCTCGGCGATGGCCAGCGAGGAGGTCGCGGCCGGCGACGGAGCGTTGCGCACCCAGACGACGTTGCCACTCACGCCGAGCCGGAAGTCGTCGACGAGCGACCCGTCGCGGTCGATCGCCTGCGCCCGAACGCCGGCGGCAGCCCGCAGCACGTCGGCCGCGCCGACCGCCGGGACATACCGCGCCACGTCGGCCACGAACTTCCGTTTAGAAGCCGAGCGCACGACCTCGCCCACGCCGGCGCGCCAGTGGCGTCGGAGCATGCGGAAGGTTCCCGGCCAGCTGAGCGCGTCGTAGGCGTCGCGCGCGTCGAACCGCCGGCGTTCGTAGGCGTGACGGGCGGTCGACAGGATCGCGTTGGGCCCGAGCACGACTGTGCCGTCGATCTTGCGGGTCAGGTGCACGCCAAGGAAGGGCAGGGCGGGGTCCGGCACCGGGTAGATCAGCCCGCGGACAAGATGGGCGCGGTCAGGCCGAAGTCGCCAGTATTCGCCCCGGAACGGGACGATGCGGGGTTCCGCCGGCTCGCCCGAGGCGATCGCCAGACGATCCGCCTGCAGGCCGGCGCACACGACGACCCGATCGCCCTCGACATGGGACCCGTCGTTCAGCTCGACGCTTGCCGCTTTTCCGTTCTGGCCGACTCGGGCCACCGCCGCGCCCGTCCGGATCTGGCCCCCCGCCGCGACCACGTCATTGGCGAACGCGCGGGCGACCGCGGCGAAGTCGGCGATCGCGGTCTCGGGCGAGTGAAGCGCCGCCACGCCCTGCACGAACGGCTCCACCGACTGGAGCTCGCTTCCCTCGAGCCATTTCAGACCCGGCACGCCGTTGGTGGTTGCCCGCTCCTCCAAGCGTCGCAGTGGCTCGACCTCGGGCTCGTCCACCGCCACCACCAGTTTCCCGCACGCCTCGTAGGGAAGCCCGCGCTCGGCGCAGAAGTCCCGCAGTAAGCCGAGGCCGCGCCGGCACAGCTTCGCCTTGAGCGAGCCCGGCGCGTAGTAGATGCCTGCATGCACGACGCCGCTGTTGTGAGACGTCTGGTGCTGGGCGAGAGCCGGCTCCCGCTCCAGCACCACCACTTCGGCGTCCGGCCCGGACGTCACCAGCTGGCGGGCGGTGGCCAGGCCGAGGATCCCGCCGCCGACGATGACGTAGCGCAATATCGGCGCGATCAGCCGGCGGCGACCAACTGTGAGGCCTTCTCCTCGATCGCCTTGATCAGCGAGTCGTAGGAGTCGCCGAACGACTTCACGCCCTCCTCGACCAGCTGGTGCGTGACGATGTCGTCGAAGTCGACGCCCGCGGCCTTGATCTCGTCGATCACCCGGTGGGACTCCGCGACGTCCTCATCGACCGTGCGCTTCGCCGTTCCGTGATCGCGGGCGGCGTCGATCGTCTGGTCGGGCATCGTGTTGACCGTGTCGGGGCCGATCAGGTCGTCGACGTAGAGCGTGTCGGAGTACTCGGGGTTCTTGGTCGACGTCGAGGCCCAGAGCGGCCGCTGGGGCCGGGCGCCCCGGCTCGCGAGCTCCTCCCAGCGCGGCCCGCTGAAGATCCGCTGGAACGACTCGTAGGCGATCTTGGCGTTGGCCACCGCAGCCTTCCCGCTGAGGTCCTCGTGCCCGGTGCCCTCGAGCGCCTTGTCAACCTTCGTATCCACGCGCGAGACGAAGAAGCTCGCCACCGAGGCGCTCCTGTCGATCGACTCGCCGGCGTCGACCCGGCGCTCGAGTCCGAGCAGGAAGGCCTCGGCGATGTCCTCGTAGCGGGCGACCGCGAACAGGAGCGTCACGTTGACGTTGACGCCGAGCGCGGTCAGCTCCTCGAACGCCCGGACCCCCTCGGCGGTCCCGGGAACCTTGATGAGCACGTTTGGGCGGTCGAGCTCGGCCTTGTAGCGCTGGGCCGCCTCGACCGTCGCGTCGGTCTCGTAGGCGAGCGACGCGGGCACTTCGAACGAGACGTAGCCATCCTGGCCCTTCGTGCGCTCCCAGATCGGGCGGAGCAGGTCGGCGGCGTCGCGGATGTCGTGATACGCCACGAGCTCGAAGATCCGCTGGGGATCGTGGGTCTCGTCGAGCGCCTCGCGGAAGAGGTCGTCGTAGCGGTCGGAGTGCCCCATCGCCTTCTCGAAGATGGTGGGGTTCGACGTCACCCCGCTGATCCCGTCGTTCTCGATCAGGCCGCCGAGAATCCCGTCCTCGATCAGCGCCCGGCTGATGTTGTCGAGCCAGATCGACTGACCCAGCGCCTCGATCTCGCGAAGGTGGTTGCTCATCTCGTCTCTCCGTTCGTCGCTGTTCTCTCAAAGAGTAGTCCCGGCCGGAACTTCCG
>DATBYI010000105.1:0-9789 GCA_036513815.1 Solirubrobacteraceae bacterium | reverse complement strand
CGGCGCGGCCTGGGCGGCGGGCGCGACGATGGCCGGTCCGGCGATGGCGGCCACGGCCATCGACAGTCTGGGGATCATGACTGTACGCTGCTTCAAATACTGCGTATGCATGGCGCGACGTTTGCTGACACGACGACGCTGACGCTGGCTCATCGGTCCGCCTCCTGGGCGTAGTGCGCGGGGTTCTGCCCCCCGCTGTGTTATTTGCCAACAGTCGGCCGTGGCGGCCGGCGCTGCCGGTCCCCCTTCGCGTCAGAGCGTTCTGCCGAACTCGCGCGTCGGTGAGTGATGTGGACGGGCACTCGTTTGGGTTTCCGCGCGCGCGTTGCCCGAAACGACTTTCTGTAACTCATTTCGAGATGTTCACAATCGCTTGGGATAAAGCTCGCGGATAGCGCGAGTTATCTCCCAAGCGGCGCCGCGAGTCGCTACGCAGCGGCCGCGGCGCGTGGCGGCCGGGCCGACTCGAGCTCGCTGAAGTAAGCCTGAGCCGCGTCACCCCAGCGTGCGTGCCGACCGGCGAACAGGTCATGAGCGCGCCGGCGGGGCCAGCCCGGCGGCAGCAGGTCGGCGGGCAGGTCGGGGTCGAGGAAGGGGAACTTGCGCCAGGCGTGCACGAGCAGGGTCTGCATCCGGAAGAACGCCTCGCCCGAGGCGGGTCTGATCGCTGCGAAGTCCTCGATGAAGGCGTCGTAGTGCTCGCCGACCGCCTCGAGGTCCCAAGCCGCACCCACCACGTCGACCGGCCGCCCCAGCATCCCGAGCGAGGCGACGAACGAGGTCGCCTCGGCTGCGGGCGCCTCGGCGATCACCGCGCTCAGCTCGGCCTCGCGCTCGACGTGCGGCGTCAGCCACACCCCGCCGCCCATCGACCCGAGGCCCGCCCAGGCCAGGCGGGTGCGCAGCTGGTGGCGGACCTCGCGCCGCGCCTCGGGCACGCGGAGGATCAGCACGAGCCAGCGCCCGTCCCACTCCCATGGCTGCCCGAACGAGTAGATCCGCGAGGCTCCCGTGGCCAGGAAATCCGCGGCGCGGTCACTCAAAGACACGCGAGCGCGCCGGCCGAGACGCTCGGTCGAGAGCCACCCGTCGCGCGCGCTCCGCGCCAGCGCCTGCCGCGCGGCCTGCTCGGTATACCCGACCGACACGAGCGCGGCGACCAGCGTCTCCTGCCATACCGGCTCGCCCCGAGGCAGGACGAACTCGCCCAGGATGGTCAGCAGCAGCGACCTCGCGGCCGGTGCGCCTACCGATCGTCGGCGGAGCTGTTCGTCGGGAAATCCGGCGGCGACGGTCATGTCAGACCGGCGGCTTCGGGAAATCCGGCGGCGACGGTCATGTCAGACCGGCGGCTTCGGGAAATCCGGCGGCGACGGTCATGTCAGGCCGGCCGCTTCGAGCCGGATTTCCTTAAGGGAATCCGGCCTTTGGGGTGATCATCTCCGTCTGTTCTCAAGCCGGATTCCCCAGAGCCGGATTCCCCAGAGCCGGATTCCCCCGAGCCGGATTCCCCCGAGTCCGCCTCGAACTGGTCTCGGATCGCCTCGAAGTAGGTGTTGCACGCGCGGCAGCGCATCTGGCAGGTGATCATCTGGCCGCCCCAGGGCGAGATGAGCTCCACGTCTCCGGATGAGCAGAACGGGCAGCTCATCGGCGCAGCCGCTCGTCCCAGTCCGACCAGTCCGCCGGCTCGTCGAGCGAGACGCCCGCCACCAGCGGGAAGAGCCAGTCGCGGACCCGGTCACGGATGGCGAGCGGACTGAACGCGACCATCCCAGCTGACATCGCCGACCGATAGCCGGCGTCCGAGTCCGGGCCGGGCCACCGGGCGGCCGACGCCCACATCTCATCGATTCGCCGGACGAGCAGCTCCCGATCCGGTCCGCCCACCCCCACGATCCGCCGCGCCCACGCCTCGGCGTGGACCTTGTGCGCGCCCTCCTCCTGGAGGATCTTGCGCGCCCGCTGGGCCAGCGGCTCGATCGAGCTGTCGCGCGCGCTCGCCACGAACGTGGTCAGCACGCCGTCGACGACCAGGTTGGCCGCGATGAACGATGCCCAGTCCGGCAGTTCGGCCGCGATCACCGGCAGCGGGTGGCCGGCCTCCAGACCGGTGTCCTCGCGCGAGACCCCGAGCTTGGCCAGCACCGGGTAGGTCGAGCGCGCGTGCCCGAGCTCATCCTGGGCCATCGCGGCGGCGGCCACCGCCGACTCGATCGTCGGCGCGCTCACCGCCCACTCGCCGTAGCGGCGTCCGAGCGCGCTCTTGTTGTCGGCCAGCGACTCGATCAGCGAGACCATCGTGGCGGTCCCAACATCGACCCCGACCGACCCAGCGCTCACGACCGGATCGCCTCCCGGATCGCGACCCGAGGCACGATGATCATCTCGATCCAGTCCTGCTCGTCGTAGATCGCGCGCGCCGACACGACGGCCAGCTCCTCGTCGTCCTCGGTCACCGTGCCGACGTGGTGCAGCGGCTCGGCGTACTCCTTGCGCGCGAACACCTCCCACACGGTTTCGCCGGCCCGGCTCACACCGCAATCCCAAGCGAACGCATCGTCGAGCGCGCGTCATCGCGCAGCCGGGCCTTCGTCCAGATCGGATCCCAAACGACCTCGATGTCGACAACGTCGACATCGGGATCGGCCAGAAGCGCGTCCCGGATGTCGTCCTGAATGAAGTCCATCGCGGGGCAGCCCATCGACGTGTACGTGATCTTCAGATCGGCCCGGCGCTCGGCGGCCTCATACGCCACCGACACGATCAGACCCATGCCCACGACCGACACGGGAATCTCCGGGTCCTCGACTCCACGCAGGGCCTCCCACAAGCGGGCCTCGACCGAGGCGGAATTGTTCATGCCGCCCTCCGCAGCGACGTCGTCTGATATCCCCGCTGCAGCGTCCGGACGTACTCAACGTTCATGGGCCCCCGAGCCCGCCACCGCACGATGACCTCATCCCACGAAATCGGACCGTCCTCCAACAACCACGAACGCTTCTCCTCGTCAAAGCGCGCGGGGAAGGGACAGTCGATCACGTAAACATCCCGCTCGATGGAGACCTTGGATGGTGGGTCGGCGGCGCCTGACGGCGGCGCCTTATGCGCCGGCACTCGAATCCCCAACTCCTCCATAAAAGGAACAACCTCCGCCATCCACCACTGCCGGAGTTGATCGTTCGACTTGCCCTTGAAGCCGTAGTCGAGCTGCTCGGAGTGCTGCTTGAGCGAGTCGGGCAGCCCGAACCACTCGAGCGTCAAGATGAACATCCAGTCGATCGCGGCCTGCACCTCAGCCCGACCAGACTCCTCCTTGCACAGCTTGCGCAGCCACGTCCGCCCGTGGCGGAGGTGGAACGTCTCCTCCTTGTCGACCTTGGCCAGCGCGCGCTTCCACGGCCCGAACGTGCTCGACTGGTACACGTCCGAGAGGAGCACGAACCCCGCCTGGTCGTACAGCGCGTTGGCGCACACGAGCTCGACCCACGAGTTCAGCGGCACGTCGAACGCGTAGGGGTACTTGAAGGCGGACGCCGGGCGCTCGTACACGAGCTCGTCCATGTCCACGCCCAGGTCGCCGAGCAGCCGGTAGCCGATGTGCGCGTGCGCCAGCTCGTCCTGGATGATCGACATCGCGGACCCGAAGTTGTTCAAAGCGGGGGCGTGCTGCGCCGCGCGGAGATAGGCGGGGGCGCTCACGAACTCGGTGTCGGCCGACACCGTGAGGATCCGCCGCATACCCTCGAGGTACTTCGGCGACATGTGCTGCAGCCCCTCAACGAGCTTGCCGGCAGCCAAGTGCTGCTGCACTTGCTCTTCGGTCCAGGGGGCCAGTTGGTCGGAATCGATGTGTGACACTTGACTAACGCCCGCCATCGTATAGTCTCTCCCCAGTGAGGTCAAGTGGCCACGATCGTTGAGCTCGACGGCGTCGCTCCAACCATCGGGGAGGACGTGTTTCTGGCCCCGACCGCCGTCCTCGTGGGCGACGTGCGCGTCGGCGACCGCGCCAACATCTGGTTCGGGACGGTGCTGCGCGGCGACGTCTCGCACATCGAGATCGGCCCCGGATGCTCGATCCAGGACACCGCGGTCATCCACTGCGCCACCGACCTCCCGACGATAATCGGAGCCGACGTCGTCGTCGGACACGGCGCGATGCTCGAGGGCTGCACGATCGAGGACGGCGCGCTGATCGGAATGGGCGCGATCGTGCTCCAGCACGCGCGCGTGGGCGCGGGCGCGATGGTCGCGGCCGGTGCCGTGGTGTCCGAGCGCACCGAGATCCCCCCGGGCGTCCTCGCGGCGGGCGTCCCCGCACAAATAAAGAAGGAGCTCTCGGGTTCGGCGCTCGCCTGGACAGGTCGAGCCGCCGCCCATTACCAGGAGCTCCGTGAGCGATATCTGACTTCCCTGAGATGACGAGAGGAGACACAGCGTGCCTGAGATGCTGATCGGAGGTGAGTGGCGCGAAGCCGCGGCTCACGAGGAGCGCATCGACGTGGTCAACCCGGCCACCGAGGAGATCGTCGACAGCGTTCCCGCCGGGTCGCCCGAGGACGTCGAGCTGGCGGTGGCGACCGCCAAGCGCGCGTTCGCCGAGTGGTCAAAGACCGACGTGGAAAAGCGCGCCGGGATCCTGGCCAAGGCGGCGGAACTCATTCAGGCCAACGCGAAGGAGCTGGCCGCGACGCTCACGTCCGAGCAGGGCAAGCCGATCGCCGAGGCGATGGGCGAGGTCAGCCACCTCGCGCACGGCGTGCACTTCTACGCCGAGGCCGCGACCAAGGTGCGTGGCGCGTACCAGGACCTCCCATCGACGCTCGGTCCCGCCTACGGGTTGGTCATCCGCCGGCCGATGGGCGTGTGCGCGGCGATCACTCCCTACAACTTCCCGCTCACGCTGCTCGGGACGAAGGTCGCCCCCGCGCTGGCGAGCGGCAACACGGTCGTCGCCAAGCCCGCGGCGACGACACCGCTCGCGACGCTCCAGGTGGCCAAGCTGTTCAGCGAGGCAGGCGTGCCCGACGGTGTCCTCAACGTCGTCACCGGTCGCGGCCGCGACATCGGTGACGCGCTCGTGGGCCACCCCGATGTGAGACGAGTCGCCTTCACCGGATCGACCGCGGTCGGCCGCCACGTCGCGACCCTCGCCGCGCCCGATCTCAAGCGCGTCACCCTCGAGCTCGGCGGCTCGGACCCCGTGATCATCTGCGCCGACGCAGACGTCGACGCCGCTGTCAAGGCGGTCATCATCGGCCGCTACTGGAACGCCGGGCAGGCCTGCCTGGGCTGCAAGCGCGTGTTCGTGCACGACTCGGTCTACGACGACTTCGTCACGCAGCTCGTCGAGCGGGTCAGCCGGTACGAACCCGGCGACGGGACGATCAAAGCAGAGAAGCCGAAGCTCCGCATGGGACCGATTCACACAAAGGAAGGCCGGGACGAGCTGCTCGAGCAGATCGAGGACGGGATCGCGCACGGGGGCGAGCTCCTGATCGGCGGCGGAACCGGCGGCAGCGACACCGGCTGGTTCCTCGAACCCGCGGTGATCGCCGAGCCGACCCCCGACTCGCGGCTCACCACCGAGGAGGTGTTCGGCCCGGTCCTCCCGGTGTTCCGCTTCACCGACTTCGACGACGCGATCGAGCGCGCCAACGACACCCAGTACGGCCTCGGCTCGAGCCTCTGGACGCACGACGCGCGGCTCATCCACCGCGCCGCGCAGGAGATCGAGTCGGGCATGACGTGGGTCAACCAGATCCACTACGGCTACGACGAGCTCCCGTTCGGCGGCGTCAAGGCCTCGGGGTATGGCAAGGAGCACGGGATCGAGTCGCTCGACTCGTACGTGGAAATCAAGTCCGTCGTCGTGGGAGGTCTCGCGTAAATGGCTGTCACGTTCACCACCGACGGGCCACTCGGCTTCATCACGCTCGACCACCCGCCGGCCAACTCGTACGACCTGGCCTTCATGACCGAGTTCGCCGGCGCCGTCGACGAGGCGATCGCCGGGACCTCCCGCGTGATCATCGTCCAGAGCGCGAGCGAGAAGTTCTTCTCGGCCGGCGCCGACATCAAGCGCTTCCTCGAGGGCGACGTCGACGCGAACATGGAGATGATCCGGGTCAGCCAGGCGACGTTCCGCAAGATGGCCGCGGCGTCCCAGGTGTTCATCGCTTACATCGCCGGCCACGCCCTCGGCGGCGGACTCGAGATCGCGCTCGCGTGTGACATCCGGCTCGCCGCCACCGGCTCGTTCAGGCTGGGCCTGCCCGAGGTCACTCTCGGGATCCTCCCGGGCAACGGTGGAACCCAGCGTCTCACTCGCTTGATCGGGCCGTCCCGCGCGCTCGAGCTCATGATCACCGGCCGGACCTATAGCCCCGACGACGCCCGCGAGTTCGGCCTGGTCGCTGACGTGTACGACCCCGGTGAGGCGGAGACCAAGGTTCGCGAGTACGCGGGGCGTCTCGCCGCCGGCGCCGCGGTGGCGCAGGCCGCCATCAAGCGCTGCGTCTACGAGGGCGGCCAGAAGACGCTTGACGAGGGCCTCGCGCTCGAGGGCGAGCTGATGGAGGCGCTGTTCCGGACCAAGGACGCCAACGAGGGCCTGACCGCGTTCGCCGAGAAGCGCAAGCCCGAATTCGTCGGCGCATGAGCACCGTCGAGACGACATACGCCGGGTCGTTCATCGCCGGCGCCCAGCACCGCAATGCCGGCGATCCGCTCGAGGTCGTCAACCCGGCCGACGGCCGCCCCTTCGCCGAGGTCGCCACCGCCACGGAAGCCGACGTCGACGCCGCGGTGCAGGCGGCCCATCAAGCACAGCACACGTGGTCAGAGCTGGCCGTGTCCAAGCGGGGCGAGATCCTCGGGCGCGCGGCGCACCACGTCGAGGAGCACCTCGACGAGCTGATCCCGCTGCTCACGCGCGAGCAGGGCAAGACGCTCCGCGACAGCCGCATCGAGATCGCCAAGGCGATCGACACGCTCATGCACTACGTCGGGCTGTCGAAGTCGCTGCGCGGCGCGCACACGCCGAACCTCGACCCGGGCGTCGAGGGGTACGTGCTGCGGCGGCCGATCGGCGTCGTCGGCGCGATCGTCCCCTGGAACTTCCCGACCACGCTGCTCTGCAACAAGCTCGCGCCGGCGCTCGTCGCGGGCAACACCGTCGTCGCCAAGCCGGCCGCGACCACGCCGCTCACCACGCTGCGCTTCGCCGAGCTGCTCGCCGAGGGCGGCCTCCCCGAGGGCGTCTTCAACGTCGTGACGGGACGGGGGTCGGTCGCGGGCGAGGCGCTCGTGACCCACCCGCTCGTGCGAAAGATCGCCTTCACGGGTTCGACCCCGGTCGGCGAGCGGATCATGGCGCAGTGCGCCCACGGCGTGAAGCGGGTCACGCTCGAGCTGGGCGGATCTGACCCGATGATCATCTGCGACGACGCGGACCTCGCGGCCGCGGCGAGCGCGGCGTCGATGGGGCGCTTCTACAACTGCGGCCAGGCTTGCCTTGCGATCAAGCGCGTGTATGTGTTCGAGTCGGTCGCCGACGAGGTGATCCAGTCGATCGCGGCCAAGGCGTCGCGGCTGAAGGTCGGGCGCGGCGACGCCGGGGGGACGCAGATGGGTCCGATGCACACCAATGCGCAGCGCTCCGAGGTCGCGGGCCAGGTCTCGCAGTCCGTGGGCGCCGGTGGCGAGCTTCTCACCGGCGGCACCGCTCCAGACGATCCCGAGCTCACGGACGGCTTCTTCTACTCGCCCACCGTCGTCGTCGACCCACCCCACGACTCGGCCATGGCGACCGAGGAGGTGTTCGGGCCCGCTCTTCCGATCTGGCGCGTCGCCGACCTCGACGAGGCGATCGCACGCGCGAACGCCTCTCAGTTCGGTCTCGGCTCCTCGGTGTGGACGAGAGATCTCGCGCGCGCACGCGAGGCCGCCAGGCGCATCGAGGCGGGCTACACGTGGATCAACTCCCGGACCAAGGTGTACGACGAGCTCCCGTTCGGCGGCTGGAAGTCCAGCGGCTACGGCAAGGAGCACGGCGAGGAGGCGTTCGACTTCTACACCGAGACGAAGTCGGTCGTGCTCGGAGCGTCGTGAGCGCTCAGCCCGCGCCATGGGACCGGGCGACGCTGCCGGCCCCGGTCATCCCGTTCGAGACGACGTTCGAGGCGTTCCTCGGGCTCGAATGGGTGGACCTCGCGGCCGAGTCAGCGCACGTCCGTTTCCAGGTCCGCGAGAACCTCAAGCAGCCGCTCGGGCTGTTGCACGGCGGGATCTACGCGGCGGTGGCGGAGACGGTGGCGTCAGTCGCCACCGTCAACCGCGTGTGGAAGGACGGCTTCACCGGCTCCGGGCTCAGCAACTACACGAGCTTTCTGCGCCCGATTACCGGCGGCACGGTCGACGTGTTAGCGGCGCTGCGCGGCCACGACGAGCGCGAGTGGACGTGGGGGCACGAGTTCCGCGACGAGGCGGAGCGGCTGTGCGCGCTCGTCGAGGTGACGATCGCGGTCAGGAAGCCGTGATCACCTCGGGGTCCGGCGGGTCGGCGTAGAGCCGCGCGACCTCGCCCGCGCGGCACTCGAGCGTGCGGCGCTGGTTCAGGTAGCCCTTGTCGGTGATCTCGCCGGCGTCGAGGCTGGGCGGTGTTTCGAGTAGGAGGAGCCGCTCGATCCGTGCCGCCGACCCCGCGTTCGCGTTCAGTTGCGCGAGCGCTACCGAGAGGCGCTGACGAAGCGCTAACTCGTCGGAGCCGGCCTCGGCCCGGTTGACCCACGCCAGCGCCGCCACGTACTCGGCGTCCTGCCCGGCGATCACGGCGTCGCTCAGCACGCCGCCGGCGGCGCTCAGCAGCCGCGTTCGCAGCGCGCCGACGGCCACCCATGTGCCGGTCAGGAGCTTGAAGTTCTCGGCGATCCGCCCGTCGAACATCAGCCCCTGCTCGATCAACGTGGCCGCGTCGCCCGAGCGGTAGAAGCCTTCCTCGTCGAACAGCGCCTGCGTGAGGTCGGGCCGGCGGAAGTAGCCCGGCGTCACGTTAGGGCCCTTGACCCGGATCTCGAGCTTGTCGCCGACCGGCGCGAGCTTGATCGTGCAGCCGGGGATGGGGACGCCGATGCAGCCGGTCGGGGCGCCGAGGTAGTGCATGCTGGTGGCAGCGGGCGACGTCTCGGTCGTGCCCCAGCTCGACGTCAACGGCACGTCATGGTCGGCGTGCCTCGCCGCGAGCTCGCGCAGACGCGCGGCGAGCGCGTCCGGCAGCGCGGCGGCGGCGTAGAACATGAACCGGAGCCGGCTGAAGAAGCGCTCGGCCAGCTGGGGGTCTTTCTCGAGCGCCGGCGCGAGTAGCGCGTAGCCCGCCGGGACGTTGAAGTAGAGCGTGGGCGGGACGTCTCTGATCGCCTCGAGTGTGCGCGGGAAGAGCGGTGGGGCGGGGCGCCCGTCGTCTATGTGGATCGTGCCGCCGTTGAACAGCGCGAGGTTCAGGTTGTGGTTGCCGCCGAACGTGTGGCTCCACGGCAGCCAGTCGACCAGCACGGGCGGCTCGCCGGCCAGGAAGGGCCAGATCGCCTGGAGCATGGCCTGGTTCGAGCACAGCATCCGGTGGGTGTTGATGACCCCCTTGGGAGCGCCGGTCGATCCGGATGTGAATAGGAGTTTGGCGACCGCCTCCCCGCCCGGGTCGCCATCGAGCGAACTGGCTTGGTGAGCGGCGCGTGTCAACAGGTCATCAAGGCGCAGCGCCCCCTTGCGCTCGCCGCGGGCCACGAG
>DATBYI010000104.1:0-5517 GCA_036513815.1 Solirubrobacteraceae bacterium | reverse complement strand
CGGTCCCACGGGGGAGTGGCGCGTCATCCACACAGGAGCTCAGGTGGCCAGGCGGTTGAGCGCCGCCGCGAGCTCGGCGGGCCGCGAGGCCCACACGGAGTGGTCGGTGTCGATCTCGAGCACCGGATCGCATCCGGCCCGCTCGAGCATCAGCCGCTGCAGCGCCGGCTTGATCGCGCGGTCCTGGAGGCACATGACATACGCCCGGGGCAGGGCGTGGAACCGCTCGGAACCGGCGTCGATCTGCACCGGATGCGTGAACGGCGCCACCGGCTGCGATCCGCGCAGCGACGTCGCCCACGTCGCCGCCTCATCGTCGCAACAGTGCATGAGGCCCTCGCGCGCGGCCTCGGGCGGCATCGTGGCCACGGGCGGATCGCCCTCGACCACGAGCCCGCCTTGGACCGCGTCGCCCGCGCCCTCGGGCCGCTGGGTCAGGTCGATCAGGCTCTCGCCGTCGGCGGGCAGGAACGCGGCGACGTAGACCAGGCTGGCCACGTTCGAAGGACACCGCGCGGCCGCCTGCGTGATCACCATCCCGCCCATGCTGTGACCAACCAGGACGGCAGGGGGTCCGGCGGCGAGCGCCTCGCACACGCGCGCCGCGTAGGTCTCGAGTGTCGCCTCGGCCACCGGGGTCGGGTCATCGCCCTGGCCGGGGAGGTCGATCGCCTCGACGTCGTGGCCGGCCGCACGCAGCCCCGGGATCACTCGATCCCAGTTGGCCGCTCGCCCGAACGCTCCGTGCACCAGCACGATCCTCGCCATCGCGCGGATCCTATGGGCTGACGTCGCGACGCGCACAACCGTTCGCTGGACGGCAACTGCGCAGGGTTAGACTCCGCGCCACGGCTCACAGCCCCAAGAGCGACGAGGAAGACGAGAGGGAACGGATGGCGACAACAGCGCCCAAGGCCGGGGCATTCCCGAGCCCCTACGAGATCGACACTCCTCCCGGGTGCGAGGGGTGGGAGGAGATGTACCCCTACTACGCGCTGTTCGACGAGCGCCGGCGTGAGACCGACGAGAACCGATTCTGGTTCTGGAACTCGATGCACTTCCCGGTGCCGATGCCGGCCTTCGACGTGATCTGCATCGATTCGCCCTACCAGGCGGTCGGCGCGTGGCAGAACCGCGTGTTCGCCGTGCCGCCGGCGATGGGGATCGACTACCGCTGCGTCAACGGCTACATCTACATCTCGGGCAACCCGGTCACCGACCCGGCCAAGATCGCCGAGCGCGCGGAGTTCTTCCAGCGGCGCGCCGGCTACTACTTCCAGAACTGGTCCGAGCTCTACGGCAAGTGGCGGACCAAGATGGAGGCGCTGATCGGTGAGCTCGGCGACCTCGAGGTCCCCGACCTGCCCGAGTACGAGCCCGACGAGGTCGCGTTCGGCGAGGATCGCAACACCGCCTTCTACGAGGTCCTCAATGCATACGGACGGGCGCTGCGTCTGGGCGACCTGATGTGGCAGCACCACTTCGAGTTCCTGCTCCTCGGCTACGGCGCCTACGGGACGTTTGCCGAGTTCTGCAAGGGCCACCTGCCCGACATCCCCGATCAGCACATCGCGCAGATGGTCGCGGGGATCGACGTGATCCTGTTCCGCCCGGACGCCGAGCTGCGCCGGCTCGCGCGCCTGGCCATCGACACCGGAGTCGACCAAGCGTTCCAACAGGGCCGCTCGCCAAGCGAGATCGACGCCGAGCTCGCGCAGACCGACGCCGGGCAGAGCTGGCTCGCCGAGCTCGAGAAGGTCAAGGATCCGTGGTTCAACATGGCCACTGGCGACGGGCTCTACCACTACTACCGCAGCTGGCTGGACGATCCGAGCATCCCGTACGCGTCGCTCATCGGCCACGTCAGCGCGCTCCGCTCCGGCGAGCAGATCGACCGCCCGACCGAGGAGATCCAACGCGAGCGCGACCGGCTGGCCGAGGAGTACGGCGCGCTGCTCGACGAGGACGCGCGCACGGCCTTCAATGACCTGCTGAACCTCTCGCGCACGGTGTTCCCCTACGTCGAGGAGCACAAGTTCTACTGCGACTACTGGTTCCTGACCCGCTGGTGGAACAAGATCCGCGAGTTCGGCGCCCTGCTCGCCCGCAACGACTTCCTCGACGACGGCGAGGACGTCTTCCAGCTCTCGCGCTACGAGGTCGCGAGCGCACTCGACGAGCTCGTGCTGTCCTGGGCCACGGGAGGCCTGCCGCTCGGACCCGAGCACTGGCCGCCGATCGTCGCCCGGCGCAAGGAGATCCTCAAAAAGCTGGCCGACTGGACGCCACCGCCGGCGATCGGCGTCACCCCCGACGCCGTCACCGACCCGATGACGATCATGCTGTGGGGCGTGACGACCGAGCGCGTGCACGAGTGGGCACGCCAGCAGGAGGGCGGCCTGGTACTGACCGGCGCGGCCGCCTCGCCCGGCGTCGTCGAGGGCCACGCGCGGGTCGTCCGTACGGTCGATCAGATCGCTGACGTCCGCGACGGCGAGATCCTCGTGTGCGGGTCAACCTCGCCCGCTTGGGCGCCGATCTTCTCCAAGATCACCGCCACCGTGACCGACGTGGGCGGCGTGATGTCCCACACGGCGATCGTCGCGCGCGAGTACGGTCTGCCCGCCGTCGTCGGCACCGGCCGTGCCACCGCCGCGATCCGCACCGGCCAGGTGATCCGGGTCGACGGCTCGGCGGGGACGGTCACGATCGTCGACGGTGAGGGGACGTAGTCGTTGGGCGACTACACCCGGCCGCTGCACGGGCTCTCGCGTGAAGACGAGCCTCGCTTCGGCGGGAAGAGCGCCAACCTGGGCGAGTTGCTGGCCGCGGAGATCCCGGTGCCGCCGGGCTTTGCCCTGTCCACCGAGGCCTTCCACAGCTTCGTCCGCGACGCCGGGCTGACCGACCGCATCTCGAGCGCGCTCGCCACCGTTTCCACCGGCGATGTGGACACGATCAATCGGGCGTCGCAGGCGATCGGTGAACTGATGCGGCAAGCGCCCGTCCCGCAGGCGGTGCGCCAGGAGGTCGCCGAGCAGTACGCGCAGCTGGGCGACGATGCGCCGCCCGTCGCGGTGCGATCGAGCGCGGTGGGCGAAGACAGCCAGGACGCGACGTTCGCCGGACAGCAGGAGACCTATCTATGGGTGCGAGGGGCCGAGCAGGTTTGCTGCGCCGTGCGCGACTGCTGGGTTAGCCTGTTCAGCCCTCCGGCGATCAGCTACCGCCTGCGCCTGGGAGATCGTGCGCAGACGCCGGCGATGGGGGTGACGATCCAATCGATGGTCGACGCCGAGGTCTCAGGCGTCATGTTCACGTGCAATCCGGTGAGCGGCGACCCGAGCATGGTCGCGATCAACGCCAGCTGGGGGCTCGGGTTGGCGGTGGTCGGCGGCGAGGTGACGCCCGACGAATACCTCGTGAGCAAGGTGACGCGCGAGGTCGTCCGCGAGCACGTGCACGACAAGGACGTCCAGTACGTGCCCGACGCCGAGGGTGGCGGCGCGGTGCGCGTCGCCGTCCCCGATGATCGTCGCGAGCAGCGCTGCCTCGACGAACCGGCGCTCGAGCGTCTGGTCGACGTCGCGCGCCGTATCGAGCGCTACTTCGGATCCCATCAGGACATCGAATGGGCGCTCGACCGGGCCGGGGAAGACGTCTTCATCGTCCAGACCCGTCCGGTTACCGCGTTGCCCAAGAAGTCAGACAAGCCCAAGCCGCAGTCGGCGATGTCGCTGATCATGAGCACGTTCGGCGCCGGCCCACGAGCCGAATAACCATGCCCCTGAGCGACGAAGATGTCCGGGAAATCCTGCGGATCATCGACGAGTCGGATCTGTCGGAGCTGCGGATCGACACCGACGGGTTCTCGCTCCACGTCGTCAAAGGAGACCGCGAGCCGACGGCAGCGCCACCGTCCAGACCGGCGCGCAGCGACACGGCGCCCTCAAAGCAGGCCGAGCCGCCAGTGGCTGAGGAGGCCACCGCTGACGGCCTCGCCACGATCCCCGCCCCGATGCTCGGCACCTTCTATCGCGCAGAGTCGCCGGGCAAGCTGCCGTTCGTCGAGGTCGGCACGCACGTCGAGCCGGACACGATTGTCTGCATCATCGAGGTGATGAAGATGATGAATTCCGTGCCCGCTGGCGTCTCGGGGACGGTGGCCGAGGTGATCCCGGACAACGCCGAGCTGGTCGAGTACGGCCAGCCGCTGTTCCGGGTGCAGCCGGCATGAAGCGGATCAAGCGAGTGTTCGTCGCCAACCGCGGCGAGATCGCCCTGCGCGTCGTGTGCGCGTGCCGCGAGCTCGGGCTCGAGACGGTGGTCGGTGCCTCGGAGGCCGACCGCGACGGTCTCGCGGCGCGCGAAGCCGATCGGATGGTCTGTATCGGACCGGCCCCGGCGGCGCAGAGCTACCTGCGCGACGACCTGGTCGTCCAAGCGGCCCTCGGCACGGAGTGTGACGCGATCCATCCCGGCTACGGCTTCCTGTCCGAAAGCCCGAAGCTCGCCGCCCGCGCGCGCGAGCAGGGGCTTATCTTTGTCGGGCCGCCGCCCGAGGTGATCGAGCTAAGCGGCGACAAGCTCCGGGCACGCGCCGAGGCGGAGCGTGCCGGCGTGCCGGTGCTCCCCGGCAAGGAGGTGGCATCGGATTCGGAGGCGAAGAAGACCGCGCGCGAGATCGGCTACCCGGTGCTCGTCAAGGCGGCGGGCGGCGGCGGGGGCCGGGGCATCAAGCTCGCCCGCGACCCCGACGAGCTCAAAGACCTCCTCTCTCTGGCCCGGAGTGAGGCGGGCGCCGCGTTCGGGGACGATCGCGTCTACCTCGAGCGGTTCGTCGCCAGCGCGCGGCACGTCGAGGTCCAGATCGCCGCCGACGAGCACGGCGCCGTCGTCCACCTGGGCGAGCGCGACTGCTCGGTGCAGCGCCGCTACCAGAAGGTGGTCGAGCAGGCACCGGCGCCACAGCTCGATCCCGCCACGCGGAACGCGCTCACGGCCGAAGCCGTCGCGTTCGCCAAAGCCATCGGGTACCAGAACCTCGGCACGGTCGAGTTCGTGCTCGACACAGACTCCGGGGAGCACTTCTTCCTCGAGATCAACTGCCGGATCCAGGTCGAACATCCCGTGACGGAGGCGGTTACCGGCCGCGATCTGGTCGCGATGCAGCTGCACATCGCCGACGGCGAGCCGCTCGGCTTCACGCAGACCGATGTGGTGTTCGACGGCCACGCGATCGAGTGCCGCCTGAACGCCGAGGACGTGGCGCACGGGTTCATGCCGAGCCCGGGGACGCTGTCGCTCTTCTCCGTTCCCGAGCTGCTTCAGCTGCGCGTCGATACGCACCTCTGCGCGGGTTCGACCATCCCCCCCTACTACGACTCGCTGATGGCCAAGCTGATCGCGCACGCCGAGGGGCGCGAGGCCGCGATCGACGTGCTCCAGGAGGCGCTCGAGGATCTCGACGTCGAGGGTGTCGAGACCAACCGCATGCTGCTGATGAGCGTCCTCGGT
>DATBYI010000103.1:0-5322 GCA_036513815.1 Solirubrobacteraceae bacterium | reverse complement strand
ACGCTACAGAGCAACGCTGCCGGTCAGGGCCTCACCGGCAGCGAGACATTCACGTTCGAGGCGGACAACAACTGATGGCAGTCGACCTCGCCACGTCGCCGCACGCAAGGGCACTGCCACCGCACGCCTGGATTCGGCGATTCCTACGCTTGGCCGATCTAGGGTCGGGCGTGGTGTGCGGCGTCGCACTGACCTTGCTCGCGGCGCTGCTGCTCGCCACCGTGGCGGGATACCGACCGCTGATCGACCACTCCGACAGCATGCGCCCGGCGATCCGCGCCGGGGACCTCCTGATCATGCGCGCCGAGCCGGCGACGAAGATCCACGTCGGCGAGGTCGTCTCCTTCGACGACCCCGGACTGAACGGAAAGCTCGTGACCCACAGAGTCGTCGCGATCGATGCGGCAGCCCAGCGGATCGACTTCCTCACGCGGGGGGACGCCAACGCCACGCCTGAGAGTTGGTCGGTCGACCGGCATGCCTCGGTCGGCACGCTGGACTTTCGTATTGCCGGCGCCGGCCGGGCGGTCGCATGGCTCGCCGATCCCTGGGCGCGCACCATCCTGCTGACGCTCGTCGCATTGGTGCTGAGCACGGCGATGCTGCGGCGGATCTGGCGGGCGTGATGCCCCGTAGGCCGCTCTGCGCGCTCGTCGGCGTGCTCGCCCTGGCCGTGGCCTGCTCGCTGACCCTCGGCGGGACGATATCGGCCTACACGGGCTCCGCCACCACCGCGTCCAACTCGTTCGCGGCCGCCGCCGACTTTACGGCTCCGGTCGCTGCGGCAGCGGCGGTCGGTCGCAGCACCGCGTACGACACGGGCTTCATCAAGCAGTCCGCCACCTATTACGTATACGCCAGCGTCAGCGATACCGGCAACCCGTCGAGCGGGATCGCGAGCGTCGCCGCCAATGTCAGCTCGATCACGTCGGGGAGCACCGCGGTCGCGTTGACCGCCGGGAGCTACAGCGCGGGCGGGACGGCCTACAACTACCGCAGCGCGGCCCTGTCGGCCGGAGCCAGCCTCACCGCCGGCAGCAAGAGCTACACGATCACCTCGACCGACAATGCCGCCAACGCGGCAACGCAGAGCTTCACCATGGTCGTCGACAATACGGCGCCGACCGCCGTCGATGTTCAGAGCACGAATGTCAGCGGCGGCACCGTGGGCCACCTCGACCTGGGTGACACGCTGACCCTGACTTACAGCGAGACGATCGATCCCTACTCCATCATGGCCGGATGGACCGGTGCCGCGACCGACGTCGAGGTCACGCTCACCGACGGGGGCACCGCCAACGACTGGGTAAAGATCTCCACTGCGGTTGCCTCGCCGGTCCAGCTCCCCCTCGGGACGATCGCGCTCGGCAGCAAGGGCTATCTAACGACCGGAACCGGCAACACCGTGACCTATGGAGCGTCCGGCTCGGCCACGCCCACGAGGATGGCGCAGACGGGATCGAACATCACGATCACCCTGGGCACGCCGAGCGGCGCCTCGTCAACCAGCACCACGCTGGCGGCGATGACCTGGACGCCGTCAACCTCGGCCACAGACATCGCGGGAAACGCGACCGCCGCCACCGCCGCCACGCAGTCCGGAGTCGTTCACGCCAACTTCTAGCTCACGTCGCGCCGACGACGCAGCCGTCCGACATTCGCGCTCCGGACCGGACTGGAGTATCGCGGAGCTCAGCCCAGACGGTCTTTCCCGCGCTTGTCGTCTCGACTCCCCACTCGCTCGTGACGTGGGCCACCAACTGCAGCCCGCGGCCCGAAAGCGCCAGCACGTCGGGGGTGGATCGAAGCACCGGTTGAGCTGTGCTGAGGTCGTGTACTGATAGCCGCACGCCCGAACCCTCACGGCGAGCAACCACAGAAAACGGAGAGCGGGCGTGAACCACGGCGTTGGTGGCCAACTCGCTGACCACGAGCTGAGAGTCTTGCAGCAGGGTCTCGCCGTGGCCCCATCGGCGAAGGGCATCGGCCACGAAGCCGCGCGCAGCCCGGGGCGCGTCGAGTTCAGGGCGAAATTGGCGGGAGACCTCGATCACTGCTGGCCCGGAGTGACGGTCGGGCTGGCCCGCGTCGCGTGACGCCGGCAACACCGAAGAGTGCAACTGGCATATGTGATCGAGCGCCTCGGCGTGTTCAGGGGCCGAGACGGACGTGGTGCGGTAACCGCAAAGAAGAGAGAACGGAAGCTCACCCCCCAGCTGGCTCCACAGCCCTTCGAGCTCGATCGCACCCACGACATCTCCGTCATCCCAAAGGCGCGGCACCATCTCGCCGTAGGAGCGGACCGGCCTTCCGCCCTGGGCTGCGCTCTGGATTATCGGGACGAGAACGCGGCGGAAGGCATCCGGGTCGATGCGTTCGCTCGGCATGAAGCTGCCCAATGTATGAGCGGCGTCGAGCGAGACGAGCGTGTCGTCGGCGGCGGCCTGCGCCACATCGATCCCGGCAGCTTCTAGTTCTGCCTCGAATGCTTGTCGATGGGCCTCGGTCGCGATCATGACCGCCGAGCCTCCGGCATCAATCGCGTCGGCCAGATATCTACCGACAGTCTTGGCGAGCTCGGCGTCGTGCTCATAGAAAAGGACGACATGCTCGCCAGAGCGGACGTCGCTGCATTCCGTCTCGATCATGATCACCCCTGTCCGCAGTTGGACATCCCGCCGTCCGCTCGATCATAGGCCGTTTGGCTGTTTCCACAAGCGGGTGCTTCGACGTGGCAGTCGCCACTTTCATTGCGGATCACTGCTCCGCGTGTCTCAGGCGGTTAGTGGGGCGTCGGCTTCACTGTTCAGCGGCTCTAGCATGAATAGTTCGATTTCCATGTCTGGGCCGACGTGCTGATCGGAGATGAACGACACTACGTCGCGACCGGACAGGCGTTCGACGGCGGAGATGAATTTGTGTTGCATGGCGGTCTGGAAGGCGCTCCGGGTTTCCTGGACGACGGTGGTCCGTTGTAGCTCGATCATCGTCTTCTCGACGTCGGTGTAGACGCCTCCGAGCACGCAGACGAGAACTTCGCCGCCGAGGAGCAGGGTCTTACCGGTCACCGGGGCGCGTTGGTAGTAGCGCTTGTGTAGCGCGACCATAGCGTCGGTCACGGCGACGAGTAGGTCGTCTCCGGTAAGCGGGGTGGTGGTGGGGGCCGACATGGCGGCCTTCTCTCTCGTCCTCCGGGTGGGTTCGCGCGCGAGGCGAAGGGCGAGGACCCAACGTGCGAGATGCTTCCAGCATAGCGCCGATTTTTGAGAATTCGGTGGCCTTTGCCGCACGAGGGCTCTAGGGTTTCGCTGTGAGCCCAGGAGACGTCACGAGCGGCCCTCGCAGCCATGGCGATGTGCTGACGGCGATCTCTGACGGGTTGGTCGCGCTCCTGAAGGAGTTCTATGGGCGCGGGCCCACGCGCGTGAAGTCCTATTACCAGGACGACCTTGTTGTGTGCGTGCTGCGCGGGGGGTTCTCGCGCGTCGAGCAAACGCTGTTGGAGGGCGGTCGCGGCGCTTCGGTCATTCGGCAGCGCCTGGAGTTTCAGGAGCTGATGCGGGAGCGCTTCGAAGCGGTGATCGAGCGCGCGACGGGTCGTCGGGTGATCGGCTTTATGAGCGGCAACCAGCAGCACCCGGACATGATGTGCGAGGTGTTCATCCTCGCGCCCACCGACCTCGTCGAGCCCGACGAGCTTCCCGCCACCCCAGGGCGGCCACCCGTCGGCTCCTGACTGACTCGAGGTCCCGTCAAGCCGAACGAGCCGGCATGTTCGCCTGAGGGGTGATCGACGCTCGCCCTTGACGCTCGGAGTAACCTCGACCATCGAGGGCATTGATCGTGGGGTCGTTGCGGGGTGGCAACGCGATCTGACTTCTGAGGTTCCCCCAACCTGGAGGTCGAAATGCCCGATGTGCTCGCTCAAGATTCAATCGCCCGACAGGAAATTGTCTCGGCGCCGGATTTCGTTTGCTCGTGGTCAGACGGGGGTCTGGACGCCACATGGGTGCACCTCGGCGGTGAGCTCGATATGGCGACGGCGCCGCAGCTGGAGCAGACGCTCGCCGAGCCTCACTTGCAGACTCGGCTGGTGGTGATCGATCTCCGCGAGCTCGCATTCATCGACGCTGCCGGCGTGCGCGCGATCGTCAATGCCAGCATCCGGGCTCGCCAGACCGGTCGTCGGCTGGTACTCCTGCGCGGCCTCCCAAACATCGATCGCATGTTCACGTTGGCCGCGAGCTCCGGTGACATCGAGGTCGGGTACGTCGCTGAACCGTCCGTCGAAGCCGGTCCGCTCCACGGCGAATAACCAAACCAACGGCAACTTCCACAAAGCTCGCGCGAATTACCGGAATTCCGAGTATTTTCGTCTGGACGTGCTAACGTAGACCGTGCGCTCAGTGAGCCTCGCGCTCTTCTCGCTTTCGGGGCGACATCCGGATCAGGAGAGCAGAGAGGCGGTTGGCGATGGCCACCGCAACCAAGAAGGCAGGCGAGCCTAGGCAGGTCGCCCGCCGCACAGGCGCCCTATCCACGTCGGCGTCGACGCGGTTCCTCGTCTTCGAGGACAACGGCGGCGGCTACCACTGGAGGATCGTTGCCGGCGACGGTGCGACCCTCGCGCACTCGGCGGGCTTCGTCTCCTACGAGGACGCCGAGCGAGCGGCACGCCACGTCCGCGACGAGGCGGGCTCGGCAAGCTTCGAGCCCAACGCCGGTGTGGGCCAAACGCGTCGCGACCGCCGCGAGCGCGTTTAGCTGGTCGTATCGATCATCGGCAGGTGGGGGCATCCGACGGTTGATGCGACCAACTAAGCGCGACCGCATTGGCACGGCTCCCACGCGGGGGCGCGGAGTGTCACCCTAAGGCGGCGCGTGCCGATGCTCGGGGAGTAGCCGGTGACCGTCGACGACGGCCGTGGCGACATCGACGAGCTTGCGGTTGGCGGTGCGCGAGTGCTCGCGCAGCATCTCGAAGGCGCGTGCGTCACCGACGGAGTGGCGTTCCATGAGAATGCCCTTGGCACGCTCGATGAGGGCACGACGCCCGAACGCGCCTTCGAGGTCGTGGTACTCGGCGAAGCGCCGCAGCACGATGTCAATTGAGCTCTGCCAATCCTCGACGTCGTCGTCACTGATGTGGGCGAACACGCCGCGCTTGGAGGCCTCCTTGACGAATTCTGGATCACGCGCGTGGATCAGCACGATTACGGGACAGGCGGCTTCCTGCACGATCTTCTCGATCAGGCCGAGCGCGTGGTCCGAGCTTTCCCCGAGCCCGACCAGCGCGACGTCGGGTCGCTCGCGGGCGGTGAC
>DATBYI010000102.1:0-4340 GCA_036513815.1 Solirubrobacteraceae bacterium | reverse complement strand
GCGTGAGCACCCTGGAGCATCTCGCGGAGATGGACCGGATGCTGCGCGAGATTCAGGTCGAGCTGGCGCCCGACCGCGAGCCGGCGCCACCGCTCGAGTCCGCGCCACCGTCACCTCCACCGGCGCCACCGCTCGAGTCCGCGCCACCGTCACCCGCGCCGGCGCCCCTCGCCGCACCGGAATCAGGTCTATCTCCGGCAGGGGCCGGTGAGGCCGCGCCTGAACCCCAACTCCGCGCCTTCAGCCAGCTCGCCGCACGACTGCTCGCCTCGATGCGCGAACTGCTCGACGGCTACGAGCAGTTCCTCGTCCCGATCCCGACGGTCACGCCGCCACCGCCACCGCCACCGCCGCCGCCGGTCGCCACGACGTGCCCGCCCGCCCGCCCGCCCGAAGACCCGGGCGTCACCGTGGCCGCCGGGCCGTTCTCGAGCCTCGAGGCCGTGCGCGAGTTCGAACAGGCCGTCTCGCGCCTGCCCGGGGTGCAGGACGTCGCCGTGCGCGGCTACGAGGGATCCGACCGGGCGATCATCGAAGTGCGACTCGGTCAGAAGGGCGGCGCGTAGCGCGGCTCGGCCACGGAAGTCCGTACTCTTCGAACCATGCCTTCGACGATCTCCTTTGCCCGCGGTGCACCCTCGCTCGACATCGTCGACGTCGAGGGCCTACGCGCCGCCGCCGACGCCGCCTTCACCGCCGATCCGGGCGGGATGACTGCATACGGGACGGCCATCGGCTACCCGCCGCTGCGCGCGTGGATCGCCGAGCGCCACCAGGTCGCGCCCGAACAGGTCGTCGTGACCAACGGCTCGATGCAGGCTGACGCGTTCCTGTTCGACGCACTCGTGCGCGAGGGCGACACGGTGATCGTCGAGCGCCCGACCTACGATCGCACGCTGCTCTCGCTCCGCAACCGGGGCGCCGACGTGCGGATGGTCGAGCTCGAGCCCGACGGGATCGACGTGGCCGCCGTCGAGCGCCTGCTCGTCGCGGGCGTCAAGCCGAAGCTCGCCCACATCATCCCCAACTTCCAGAACCCGGCCGGCTACACGCTGTCGGCCGAGAAGCGAAGCCGGCTGCTCGAGTTGGCCACCGAGCACGAGTTCACCCTGTTCGAGGACGATCCGTACGTCGCGCTCCGCTTCGAGGGGTCGCCGTTGCCGACGATGCTCTCGTTGGATCAGGGCGAAACCGTCGTCTACGCCTCGTCGTTCTCCAAGACGGTCTGCCCCGGCATCCGGGTCGGCTACCTGGTCGGACCGACGGAGGTCATCGCGCGGATCGTGAAGATCGCCACGCAGACCTACATCTCGCCCAACATGGTCGCCCAGGGGATCGTCCACCAGTTCTGCGTGTCGGGGCAGATCGAGCGCTCGATCGAGAACGTGCGGGAGGCGCTGCACGAGCGCGCCAACACGCTGTGCGACGCCCTTCAGAAAGAGCTTCCCGACGCACGGTTCGTCAGGCCGCACGGCGGCTACTTCCTGTGGGTCGACCTCCCGCGCGGCACCGACGTCGGCGCCCTGTTCGAGGCGGCGGCCGAGCGTGGCGTCCAGTTCGTCAAGGGCACGGACTTCGTGCTCGACGGCGCGAAGTCGAGCCTGCGTCTCGCCTATTCGGGAGTCACGCCGGCCGAGATCGAGGAAGGCGTCAAGCGCCTGGCGGAGGCGTACGACCAGCTCTCGGCCGCGGCGCCGCCGTCAGGCACCACCGATAATTCCCAGTTCTCCGACGCGAATGCGGCCTGAGGAGATCGAGGCCCTCGGAGACCTCGCCGGCGAAGCGGCCGCCGGCGCCACCAAGCAGATCCACGAGTTGCACACCGGCATCGCAGGCCGGGTGTGGACCCGCGTCGGACCCGCTTCGCTGCCGGTCAGGATCGCGCATGACCTGATTGCGCGGAGGGCCTACGCCGCCGCCGGCGAGCTGACGCGTTCCGTCGTCCGGGCCGGCGCCCGCGCAGCGAGTGCCGCGCAGACGGACGATGCCCCGTCGGTCCACCGCACTCTCGCCGGTCGCGCCGTGGTTGGCGCGCTCAACGGGGCATTCGGCGACACGCTCGTGCGCCGTCGCAACCCGCTCGCCCTGGACATGGCGGTCCGCCGAAAGGGACAGGACGTCGAGATCGCCGCGCCCGCGCTGCGTCGCGCTTACCCCAACGCCAAGTCCAAGCTGGTGGTCTTCGTCCACGGACTGTGCGAGACCGACGAGGCCTGGAAGCTCGGCGCCTCGCGCCACGTGCCCTACGGCCACCGCATGGAGATCGAGCTCGGCTACACACCGGTCTACGTGCGCTACAACACCGGCCGCCACATCTCCGAGAACGGCCGCGACCTCGCACGCCTCCTCGAAGGCCTGGTAGCGGAATGGCCGACCGAGGTGCACGAGGTGGTGCTGATCGGACACTCGATGGGGGGACTCGTCTCGCGGAGCGCCTGCCACTACGGCGCCGGCAGCGCGTGCGTGGGCAAGGTCCACCACGTGTTCACGCTTGGTACGCCGCACCGCGGCGCGCCGCTCGAGCAGGCGGCCAGCGCGGCCAGCGCCGCACTGGCCCGACTTCCCGAGACGCGCCCCCTGGCCAAGGCGCTCAACCTACGCAGCTCCGGGATCAAGGACCTTCGCCACGGCTACCTCGTTGACGAGTGCTGGATGGACCAGGACTGCGACGCCTACCTGCGGAACACCTCGCGCGAGATCCCGTTCCTAACAACGGCGCGCCACTACTTCATCTGCGCCACGCTGACCCGCGAGCTCGACGCGCCCGCCGGCCGGATCATCGGCGACCTGCTCGTCCTCCAGCCGAGCGCCTGGGCTCACGAGGGCAAGGGCAAGCGGCTGCGCTTCCCGATCGAGCACTACTACCACGTCGGCAAGGCCAATCACTTCGACCTGCTGAACCACCCGGCGATCTTCGAACAGATGCGCCGGTGCCTGGTCAGCCAGCGCGCGCTAACCGCTTAATAGGCTGGATGGTCGGCGGCGCCTGAGGGCGGCGCCTCAGCGTCCGTAACGCTCGCGCCCGAGCACGAGCTGCTCCGGGAGCGCCGTGCGCGGCGGCGGCGAGGGGTCGGCTACGACCGACACCGTCTCGGCCACGCTCGCGGTGATCGTCGCGGTCGCGCCGTCTGACTGCACGGACACGTTCTCGCCGTCGTTGGTGGCAACCTTGCCCTCGAGGCCCGGCTCGATCCCGGACTCCTTGAGGTAGTGCAGGAGATCCTCGGCCTCGTTCTCCAGACGCAGGATCGTCACGGTGGCGCCGACTGAACAGTCGGCTAGCGGCACTCCGTCGATTCGCTCGTGGACGCGGATCGGGTGGCCGTGGGGACACGTCTTGGCGTCGCCGACCGTGGCGCGCACGTACGCCTCGAAGCGCGGCGTCATCGCGTGCTCGAGCTTTTCCGCCTCCTCGTGGACGTCATCCCACGGCACGCCGACTGTGTCGGTCAGGAAGCGCTCGATCATCCGGTGACGGCTGACGATGCTCTCGGCGTGCTCGCGTCCTTCCGGCGTGAACTCGACCATCCGCTCCGCGTTGCGTGCCACGTAGCCGTCGCGCTCGAGCCGCCCGATCATTTCGTGGACCGTCGGCGCCGATAGCTGCATGGCCCGCGCCAGGTTGGCGCCGGTCATCGGAAGCCCGGCCTCGAACAGCCAGAACAGCATCTCCAGGTACTCCTGTTCGGCGACGGTTCCGTGCGCTGAGGCCACGAAGTGGATCGTAGCGGTCGCTCATCTCGTAGCATCGCGGCCTTGCCTGACCTCCCCCTCAAGCCCCCGATCGAGCCGCAGCTCGCCCGCTCGCGGGCCAGCCTGCCGGTCGGTGAGCAGTGGTCCTACGAGCCTAAGTACGACGGCTTCCGGGCGATCGCGTTCGTCGACGGTGAGCCCGAGATGATCCAATCGCGAAGCGGAAAGCCACTCGGGCGCTACTTCCCCGAGCTGCGCTTCCCGCCCGGGCGCTACGTGATCGACGGCGAGATCGTGATCGACGATCCCGAGGGCGGCCAGGACTTTGGCGCCCTCCAGCAGCGAATCCATCCCGCGGAGTCGCGGATCAACATGCTGGCGGAGGAGACCCCGGCCAGGTACGTCGCGTTCGACCTGCTCGCGTGCGATGACGAGCCGTGGCTCGACCGGCCGTTCTCCGAGCGCCGCGCCCAGCTCGAGGCGCTGGCGCTCGAAGGGATCGAACTGACGCCGCTGACCCGCGCTCCCGACGAGGCGGAGCCGTGGCTGCGCAGCGGCGAGGGGGTGGTGGCCAAGGACGTGCGGGCCCCGTACCGCCCCGGCGAGCGCACCGGCATGATGAAGATCAAGCGGGTCCGCACGATCGA
>DATBYI010000101.1:0-9377 GCA_036513815.1 Solirubrobacteraceae bacterium | reverse complement strand
CATGTAGCCGACCTGGCCGAGCCCGGTCAGGCGCGCGCGGCTGCGAATCGGCGACAGGACGTGCCACCAGTAGAGCGAACCGGCCGCGAAGAAGCACAGGTGCTCGAAGACGTGGAGCACGCTGTTGCCCTGGGCCTTGTCGTACAGCGCCGGCAGGTGCCACAGCCACAGGATCGCGGCGTAGAAGAACACGGCGAACGCGGGGTGGGCGAAGACGCCGGCGTTCCGCTCGATCGCCTGCACGCGCCGCGTCACCGGCCGCAGCAGCGTCTTGGTCAGCCCGAGAATGAGGAGGATCGGCGCGAGGTCAAGCAGCAGCATGTGCTGGACCATGTGCATCACCATCAGCTGGTCGCCGAGCGAGTCGAGCGGGGAGACGAGGGCGATCAGGATGGTCAGGATCCCGCCGGCAAACAGGAGCGCTCGCCACACGCTGGGCGGGTGACGCTCGCCCCTGCGGTGCGCCCGACGCCACCCGGCGGCGTACAGCAACACCATCGCCAGGACTCCGATGAGGACCGGCGGATCGAACGACCACGAGGTCTGGGGAGCCACGGCCAGTGATTATCCGCCGCGAGGACGAGGGCCGTCGACAAACGTCCGAGTGAGGGCTAGGCTAATCCGTTCACAACAACCGCACATCCATCCTTCCACCGAGGAGGTAGGTCGAGATGCGCATAGAGGTCAAGGGGCGCAATCTGCCCGTCTCAGAAGACCTGCGTGAACACGTCGCCAAGCGTTTCCGCAAGGTCGAGCGGCAGGTGTCGGAGTTCGCCGAGCTCGAGGTTGAGGTGTTTGAGGAGCGCAATCCTGCGATCGCCGACAGCCAGGTGGCCGAAGCAACGCTGCACCTGAAAGGGGTGACGTTGCGCGCCAGGGACGCCTCGCCGGACATCTTGCACTCGATCAATCTGTGCGCCGACGAGCTGCACATCCAGGTCAAGCGCCATCGCGACAAGCGGCGCAAGCGGCGTGAGGCCAGAGCCGCCGCCCAGAGCTCCGCAATCGCTCCGATCAGCGTGGAAGAGGACGAGGAGGCGGTCTTCGGCGGAGCCCCCGAAATGGGCGATTCCGGGCCCCAGACCGGGGTGAGTTCGGCCGCCTGAGGCGCCGCCGTAAGGCGCCGCCGATTACACGAATTACGGCCAGAACGGCTAGGACCCCACTGCTACGCTAGCCCTATGTCCATATTGGACCGCGCTCTTCGCTTGGGCGAAGGTAAGAAGTTCAAAGCCTACGAGCAGCGGGTCGGACGCATCAATGGCTACGAACCCGAGCTCGAGCACTACACCGATGCCGAGCTGAAAGAGGCCGCCGACGAGCTGCGCGAACGCGCCCGCGGCGGCGAGAGCCTCGACGACCTGGCCTACGAATGCTTCGCGCTCGTGCGCGAGGCGGGCAAGCGCACGATGGGCATGCGCCACTTCGACGTACAGCTGATCGGGGGCATGGTGCTTCACGACGGCTCGATCGCCGAGATGCGAACCGGCGAGGGCAAGACGCTCACCGCCACCTTGGCCGTGGTCCTCAACTCGCTCGGCGGCCGCGGAGTGCACGTGGTCACCGTGAACGACTACCTGGCCCGCCGCGACGCGATGTGGATGAAGCCGATCTACGACGCGCTCGGCGTAACCGTGGGCGTGCTTCAGAACATGCAGCCCTACGAGGAGAAGCGCGAGGCCTACGCCGCGGACGTCACCTACGGCACGAACTCGGAGTTCGGCTTCGACTACCTGCGCGACAACATGGCCACGTCGCTCGACGAGAAGGTGCAGCACGGCGGTCGGCCCAAGCCCGAGGAGGGCAAATCGCACTATCACACGTTCGCGATCGTCGACGAGGTGGACAACATCCTGATCGACGAGGCCCGCACGCCGCTGATCATCTCGGGCGCCCCCGAGCAGGCGGCCGACCTGTACGCGCGGTTCGCTCAGCTAGCCCCCCGGCTGAAGGCCGGCAAGACGCCCGAGGGGATGGACCCGCGGATGAAGAAGGAGTTCGTCGCCGACTTCGACTACGAGTTCGAGGAGAAGCACAAGACGGTCGCGATCACCGAGCAGGGCGTCGCCAAGGCCGAGCGGTTCCTCGGGATCGACCACCTGTATCGCGCCGAGAACGGCCACCTGGTCAACCACCTGATCCAGTCGCTCAAGGCCGAGTCGCTGTACAAGCGCGACGTCGACTACGCGGTGATCGACGGCGAGGTCAAGATCATCGACGAATTCACCGGTCGCATCCTCGAGGGGCGGCGCTGGTCGGAGGGCCTGCACCAGGCGGTCGAGGCGAAGGAGGGTGTGCGCGTCCAGGAGGAGAACCAGACGCTCGCGACGATCACCCTCCAGAATTACTTCCGCATGTACGACAAGCTCGCGGGCATGACCGGCACGGCGCTGACCGAGGCGAACGAGTTCATGAAGATCTACGACCTGCCCGTCGTCGAGATCCCGACCAACCGGGCGATGGTCCGCGCCGACCGCAACGATCAGGTCTACAAGACGAAGGACGGCAAGTGGAGTGCGGTGATCCGCGAGATCGAGGAGCGCCACGAGGCGGGACAGCCCGTGCTCGTCGGCACGATCTCGGTCGAGGTGTCAGAGCTTCTGGGCGAGGGGTTGAAGCGCAAGGGGATCCCGCACACCGTGCTGAACGCGAAGCCCGAGCACGCCGAGCGCGAGGGCGAGACGATCGCCGAGGCCGGCGCACCCGGCGCCGTGACGATCGCCACCAACATGGCGGGCCGCGGCGTCGACATCAAGCTGGGCGGGAACGCTGAGCACCTGGCCCGCCTCGAGGTGACCAAGCTCGGGCTCGAGCCCGGCATGCCCGACTACGACGAGCACTACGAGAAGGTGCTTCCGACGATCGAGGCGCGGGTCGAGGAGCTTCGTGAGCAGGTGCTCGAGGCAGGCGGCCTGTTCATCCTCGGCACCGAGCGCCACGAGTCGCGGCGGATCGACAACCAGCTGCGCGGCCGGTCTGGCCGCCAGGGCGACCCGGGCGAGTCGCGCTTCTTCCTGTCCGCGCAGGACGACCTTGTCCGGCTGTTCGCCGGCGAGCGCATCTACAAGATCCTCGACCGGCTCGGCAGCGTCGACGAAGAGGGCAACGAGGAGCCGATCGAGCACGGGATGCTCTCCAAGCAGATCGAGAAGGCGCAGCGCAAGGTCGAGGAGCAGCACTTCCTCACCCGTAAGCACACGCTCGAGTACGACGACGTCCTCAACCAGCAGCGGGAGGTGATCTACACCTACCGCGACGAGATCCTCGAGGGCCGCGACATGAGCGAGGCGGCCCGGGGCGAGATCGCCGGCATGATCGACCGCCTGGTCGAGGAGTACACCGCGGGCGACTTCGTCGAGGAGTGGGACGTCGATGGCCTGGTGCGGCGCATGGCCGAGATCTTCCCGGTGAACGCCGAGCTGCCGGAGATCGATTCTGGGCGCGCCGATCGGGAGGAGCTGAAAGCGGCGTTCGACGAGATGGTCGTCGAGTCCTACGACGCGCGCGAGGAGGAGTTCGGCCTGGAGCTCATGCGCGACGTCGAGCGCTTCCTGCTCCTGCAGATCATCGATCAGCGCTGGCGCGAGCACCTGTACGACATGGACTACCTGCGCGAGGGCATCCACCTGCGCGGGTTCGCCCAGATCGAGCCGCTCGTCGCCTACAAGAACGAGGCCTTCGACCTGTTCCGCGACCTGATGAACAGCATCTGGGACGACTTCGCGCGGCTCATCTTCCACGTCCAGGTGACGCCGGTCGACGGCCAGCCGAATGGCGGGCCGCCCGCACCGCCGCAGCGCCGGAGCACCTCGAGCGCGGCGAGCTCGCCGACCGGCGGCGGCCGAGTGACGTACTCGGGCGGCGCCGGGCCACAGGGCGCGCTGGCGATCGCCGCGGCGGCCGGTGGCGCCGGGATGGTCGACGACGGCCTGCCCGAGGAGGAGATGGCGCCGGCTCACGTCGAGCAGCGGCGCGTCGCGCCCGGGGACCAGATCGGGCGCAACGACCCGTGCTGGTGCGGCTCGGGCAAGAAGTTCAAGAAGTGCCACGGCGCGTAGGCGCCCGGGACTAGCTGCGAGTTTCTTCCCCCGCCGGCCGCTCTCGCCGGTGTGAGTGCGGCGAAACTCGTGCCATAGAGGCTCTCGCAGTCGCACGGACCGCGGGAGTTGTGACGAGCACACAATCGTTCGCCCGGAGCCGGTGGTGCGGAGCGCGATTCGCGCGAGGTTGGTCGAGAAACCGTCCTATATGGGCGGTTTCTCGACCAGGCCCCGGGGCTCGGCTCCGGTTTGCCGGTAACGCGACACTCGTCGACCCGAGCGGCGCGAGTGACGGGATCGCCGCGCCACAGCCGGGTGAACGGCCATTCACCGGGATCGCAGGTGCGAGTGACGCTTTGCCGCTACCGGAAACAGGCGTATTGGACGCGTCGGGCGGTCCAGTGCGACGACGCGCGGCTCTGCACCCGAGCGCGATGATCGCGCGGGCCGGCGTTGTCAAGGGCGGTAGATTCCTGATCGTGGCCGACGCTCCGAACCTGCGCGCCTCCGACGAGCAGCGCGAGCGCGCCGCCCAGGAGATCCGCGAGCACTTCGCCGTCGGCCGCCTCGACGAGGACGAACTCGACGAGCGGGTCCAGGCCGCGTACAGCGCGAAAACCCAGCAGGAGCTCGAGAAGGTGCTGGCCGACCTGCCCAAGCTCCCGGCCAGCCCGGCCCAGCAGAAGGCTGAGCTCGTGCAGCGCCGGCGCCAGCTCCAGCGACGGCTGATTCAGGAGACCGGTGGCGGGGCGGCGCTGTTCGCCATCTGCACGGTGATCTGGATCAGTTCGGGGGCCAGCGGCCAGTTCTGGCCGATCTGGGTGGCGCTGATCACGCTGATCCCGCTGCTGCGCAACGGGTGGCGGCTATACGGGCCCGCGCCCGAGCTCGACCGAGTCGAGCGCGAGTTGGATTCGCGCCGCCGGCGCGACGAGCTCCGCAACGAGCTGCGTGGCCAGGGGCACGACCGTGCCTCCCGACGCGCGGGGCGGCACGACCGGCGATATTGAGATGGTGGGCGGCGCCCGACGGCGGCGCCTGACGGCGGCGCCCGACGGCGGCGCGTGAGCGGCGGGGGACGCGGCGGCGCCTCAGCCCTGCTTCTGGTGCCGGACGTGGTCCGGCTCGATCTCGAATTTCACCCGCACCTCGCCCGGGGCGCGGAACGGGTACTCGTCCTGGTCGATGTACTTCTTGGCCAGGCCGTTGATGTGCTCGTCGGCTCCGTCGACCTCCTGGGCGGTCCCGCGAAGCTCGACGAAGTTGTACGGGTTGCCTGATTCGATGACGACCGCCGATATGCGTGGGTCGCGCTCGAGGTTGGTCGGCCAGATGCGGCCCTTCGCGCTGTTGACCGCGGGACGACCGTCCTGCAGGTCAATCCACGCCACCGTGGAATGGATCGAGCCGTCCTTGTTGTACGTCGAGACGACGGCGTAATTGGGCTCCGTCAGGAGCTTGTGCACTTCCGGATCGTTGAGGTTTGCCATGTTCGGCAATCTACTCTTGAGTCTTTCGCTGCTAACTTGAACCTAGATGGCGACCGCCCCTTCAGAGCCTCTCTCACAGCGCCTCGCGGCGATCCGCGAGCAGTTGAAGCTGCTCTCGGACTACCTTTGACCCCGCTGAGCTGAGCGAGCGCCTCGGCGCGCTTGAAGACGAGATGGGCGCTCCCGGGTTCTGGGAGGACCAGGAGCGGGCGGCCAGTGTCAGCGCGGAGCACGCGCGCACGAGCCGGCGCCTCGCCACCTATACGGAGCTGGAGCGCGACGCGGAGGACCTCGAGCCGTTGGCCGAGCTGGCCGACGAGGACCCCGAGATGGCGCAGGAGCTCGAGGAGCAGATCCGCAGCGTGCAGGCGCGCCTGGACCGGCTCGAGGAGGAGCGGCTGTTCTCTGGCCGCTACGACGGGGGCGATGCGCTCGTCACCGTCAACGCCGGCGCGGGCGGAACCGACGCCCAGGACTGGGCCGAGATGGTCCTGCGCATGGAGATGCGCTGGGCCGAGCGGCGCGGCTACGGCGTGGAGCTGCTCGAGGCCTCCCCGGGCGAGGAGGCGGGCATCAAGTCGGCCACCTTCATGGTCAAGGGGGAGAACGCCTATGGCGTGTTCGCGAGCGAGAAGGGCGTCCACCGGCTCGTGCGCCTCTCGCCGTTCGACGCCGCCCACCGTCGCCAGACGAGCTTCGCCGGCGTCGAGGTGTCGCCCGTGGTCCCCGACATCGAGGGCTTCGCCATCGACGAGGACGACCTGCAGATCGACACCTACCGGGCGAGCGGCGCCGGTGGCCAGCACGTCAACAAGACCGACTCGGCCGTCCGTATCACCCACAAGCCGACGGGCATCGTCGTGCAGTGCCAGAACGAGCGCTCGCAGTCCTCGAACAAGGCCGAGGCCATGACGATGCTGCGCTCCAAGCTGCTCGAGCTCGAGGAGCGCAAGCGCCGCGAGGAGATCGCGCGCGAGCGCGGCGAGGCGCAGGACGTCAACTTCGGCTCGCAGATCCGCTCCTACGTGCTTCATCCTTATTCGCTCGTCAAGGACCACCGGACCGACCACGAGATGGGGGACACCGCGCGGGTGCTGGACGGCGACCTCGACGGCTTCGCGCGCTCGTACCTGCTGAAATCGACGAAGGCGCCGCCGTCAGGCGCCGCCGATAATTCTTCCAAGTGACGGCCGATCGGGGGACCCGCGAGCCGGCGGCGCAGCCGACCGCGCCCTATCTAGAAGCGATCACCGCCTACGGCTTCCGTGGCTCGCTGCGCTTCCACGTGCCGGGGCACAAGGGTGGCGAGGGAGCCGACCCCGGTTTGCGCACCGCGATCGGCGAGCGCGCGCTGCTGCTCGATGTGCCGCAAGACATCGAGGGCATCGACGTCGGTCCGTCGCCGACCCCCTACGAGCGCGCCGAACAGCTCGCGGCCGACGCCTACGGGGCCGCCCGCGCCTGGTTTCTCACCAACGGCGCCACGCAGGGTAACCATGCGCTGTGCCTGTCCCTCGCGCCGCCAGGGCGGAAGGTCATCCTGCAGCGCAACTCGCACGCGAGCCTGATCGACGGTCTCGTTCTCAGCGGCGGCCTCGCGCGGTTCGTCGCGCCCGAGTACGACGTCGAGCTCGGGATGGCCCACGGAGTGACGCCCGAGGCGCTGGCCGAGGCGTTCGAGCGCGTGCCCGACGCGCCCGCCGCGTTCATCGTCTCGCCCACCTACTACGGGATGGCCGCCGATGTCGGGGGGTGCGCGGAGGTGGCCCACGCCGCCGGCGCGGCGCTGATCGTCGACGGCGCCTGGGGTTCGCACTTCGGCTTCCACGCCCGCCTTCCCGCCTCGCCGCTCGCCCTGGGCGCCGACGCGATGCTCGCCTCGACCCACAAGATCGTGGGCAGCCTGACCCAGTCGGCGATGCTGCTGGTCGGGACGAGCGGGCGGGTCGATGCGGTGGCGGTCGACCGCGCGGTCAGGCTGATTCGCTCGACCAGTCCGAGCTCGCTGCTGATGGCCTCGCTCGACGCGGCCCGGCGCCAGCTCGCGGTCCACGGCGAGGCGCTGCTCGATCGCACGATCCACGCCTCGGAGAGCGCCCGCGAGGCGATCGACGACGTCCCCGGTTGCTCGGTGCTCGACGAGGACTTCGTCGGGCGGCCCGGGATCGCCGGCCGTGACCCCCTGCGCATCGTGATCGACGTGCGCGGCACCGGTCGGACCGGCTACGAGGTCGCGGCCGCGCTGCGCAACTCCTACGACATCTACGTCGAGCTCGCGACGCACGCGACGCTGGTGCTGGTGCTCGGAATCGGTCAGCCGGTCGATGCGCTCGAACGCCTCGCCCACGACTTCGCCGAGACCGTGCGCGAGATAGCCCGTCCCGGCGGGGGACACGCGGTCATCCGGCCGCCCTCGGCCCTCGAGCACGAGACCGTGGTCTCTCCGCGGGATGCGTTCCTCGGCCGGGGCGAGACGGTTGCGGTTGACGCCGCGGTGGGGCGGATCTCGTGCGAGTCGATCGCCGGCTATCCGCCCGGCGTGCCGTCACTGTTGCCCGGCGAGCGGATCACCGAGGAGGTCGTGATGTACCTGCGCGAGCTGACGGCCGAGGGTGCGCGGCTCCACGGCGCCTCCGACCCGGCCTTTCGCACCGTCCGGGTACTGATCGAGTAACTCGTTGCGGACCGTTTTCGGGCCCGGTGATCAGCAGGACAGCTTTCTGGGCCTCATGGACCATCAGCAGCAGGTCCCACGGCCCTCGATGTGCGCGGTGAACGGGTGGTCGGCGGAGAGGGCCAGGATGCGGTCGAACAGTTGCGCGACCGTCAGGCGTAGTGCGTTCAGGTCCCGGGCGTTGCCGATCCCGTCGACGACGGCCCCTCTGATATCCGCTAGACGGGTCCAGAGTGCCTGTTCCGCGTCCTGGACGTCGCTGCTCCGCTGAACCCGCTCGACGTGCTCGTGCGCCATCTGTAGGGCTGCGGTGGTGGCGGCGTGCTCGGCCAGCAGGTCCGGCCGATGCTCGAGGTCGTCGTCAGCGTCGATCTTCCCGTCCTGGAATGCGCGTGGTAGCGGCCCTCGTAGATGCGAGGCTTGTCCTGCACCGGGTCGAACACGGCGTCGACCACCCAGTAGGGCTCGGGGACGAAGTCGCGGATCTCCTGCTCGCGCCGGGCCAGGATGGCCAACGTGGGCGTCTGCACACGCCCCAAGGAGACCGCGCCGTCAAACGACGAACGCAGCCGGATGGTGGCGGCGCGGGTCGCGTTCATGCCGACGATCCAGTCGGCCTCCGAGCGCGAGCGGGCCGCCGCCTCGAGCGTGGCGAGCTCGGTCCCCGGGCGCAGGGCGCCGAACGCCTCCCGGATCGCCTCGGTGGTCATCGAGTTCAGCCACAGCCGCATGACCGGCTTCTTCGTGCCGGCCTTCTCAAACAGGTACGCGAAGATCAGCTCTCCCTCGCGGCCCGCGTCGCACGCGTTGACGACGAGCTCGACGTCGTCGCGGTCGAGCTGGCGCTTGACCACGGTCATCTGCTTCTTGGAGCGCTCGTCGCGGACCACGAGCTTGAACCGGTCCGGGACGATTGGCAGGTCGGCCATCCGCCACTTCTTGAACCGCTCGTCGTATTCGTCTGGATCGGCGAGCTGGACCAGGTGGCCGACCGCCCAGGTCACGCTGTGCTCGGGTCCCTCGAGGTAGCCCTCGTGCTTGGTGAACGGGCCGGGCAGGACGCGGGTGAGGTCGCGGCCGACCGACGGCTTCTCGGCAATGACCAATGTCTTCGGCATGAGTCCGCGAGGGTAGCGCTCGCGTCAACCGAGACCGTGCTTTTCTGAGGGCGAT
>DATBYI010000100.1:0-2976 GCA_036513815.1 Solirubrobacteraceae bacterium | reverse complement strand
GCCGTCGCCCGATCGGCGGCTAGACGCTGAGCGCGTCGGCCAGCTCCTGGCGGTTCTGGATGTCGAGCTTGCGGTAGGTGTTGCGCAGGTGGTACTCGACGGTCTTGGGCGTGACGAAGAGCGCCTGGGAGATCTCGCGGTTGCTCTGACCGGTGGCGGCGAGCTCGGCGATCCGCCGCTCGGAGGGGGTGAGCGACTCGGGCCCTGACAGCAGCACGTCCCGGCGCGGACGGGCGCCGGTGGCGGCGAGCTCGCCCCGCGCGCGTTCGTGGAGCGCCACCGCGCCACCGCGGCTGGCCATGTCGGCGGCCTGGGACAGGGGCTGCCGGGCCTCGGTGCGGCGGTTCTCGCGCCGAAGCGCCGCGCCCAGGTCGACCAGCGCGCGCAAGGTCTCGAGTCGCGGTGGCGCGCCGGCGCCAAGCTGCACGGCCGCGCGGAGGCTGCGGATGGTCTTGGTCCCCTGCTCGCACAGCCCGACGACGCGCCGGGCGCGGATCCGGAGGTGCAGGACGTCTGTGCGCTCGGCACGGGCGAGCTCGTCCTCGGCCAGCTCGAACGCGCGGTCGCGCTCGCCCAGGAGCAGCGCGGCCTGCGCGGCGGTCGTCCGCCACGGGCAGTAGCCGAGGAAGCGCACGGTCCGCTCGCCGATCCGCCCGACGAGCAGCGCGGCCTCGAGCGCCTCGCGCGGGCGGGCCTGGGCGAGGCGGAGCTCGGCGAGCGAATACACGCGCAGCACGTCCTCGACGTCCTGCGGGTCCTCGAGCGGCCCGTCCTCGGCCAGCACCGCCTCCGCCTTCTCGAGCTCGCCGCGCTCGGTCAAGCACAGCGCGTAGTGCGCGGCGGCGGAGCGGGCGAACTCGTGCCAGCCGTAGCGTCGGGCGTCGCGGGCCAGCTCGAGGTCGACGACGGCGTCGTTCACCCGCCCCTGCCAGTAGCGCGGAAGGCCGCGGACGTAGCTGGCGGTGGCGAAGGCGAGCGGCCACGCTCGCTGGCGCGCGTCCTCGAGCGCCGCGTCGGTCACGTCGATCGCGCTCTCGAGCTCGCCGTTCAGGAGGAAGGCGCCGGCGACCATCCTCCACCCGATCCAGGCCGCGTCCGCGTGGGCGAGGATTCGGCCGCCGTCCCACGCGCGCTCCGCGAGCTCGACCGCGTTGTGGGCCGACTCGCCGGTGCTCGTGGCATGGATGGCCGCCTGGGCGAGCAGGACTCGCTGTCCCTGGGTGCGCGGACCCTTGACCGCATGCTCGATCACGCGGGCGGAGCGCGCGAGCGCCTGCGCCTGGAGGTCGGGGACGATCGAGGCGGTCGAGATGAAGCTCGCCTCGAGCTGGTCGCGCAGCTCGAGCTCGTCCGAGTCGCTCGGCTCATCGGCGAGCTCGGACAGCCCGGCGTCATATGCGCTCGCCGCGCGCTCGTGTAGTCCCCGCGCGTCGAGTGCCCGCCCCAACTGGAGCGCGAGCTCGGCCCGGCGGCGCGGATCCGAGGATGCGGCGGCGGCCTGGGCGAGATGCTCTGCGGCCGCGGCGCGGCCGAGTGCCGCCTCGGCGCTGCCCAGCTCGGCCAGCACCTCGGGGCGGAGCTCGGGTGCCGGCGGCTCTTCAAGCGCGCGCTCCAGGTAGCGGACCGCGGGCTGCGCCGCGCGAGCCTCGCGCGCGGCGGCGCGCAGCTGCTCGACGACCCAGGGGTCGCCGCCGGCGTGGGCGAGCAGCAGATGGGCGGCGACCCGTTCAGCGTCCTCGCCGTCGGCGTACAGCAGGCGGGCCGCGTCGAGATGACGCGCCAAGCGCTCGAAGGACGGGATGTCGTGCTCGATCGCGGACTGGACGAGCGGGTGCACGAACCGCAGTGGCGCGCGCGCGAGCAGCACCTCGACCCGCGACAGGGCATCGGCGGCGACGGCGGTGGACTGGATCGAGAGGCCCGACAGCGCCGCCGCGCGGCGGAGCGGGACGTCGTCGCCGAGGATCGCGACCGCGCGCGCCAGCGCCGCCGCGTCCGGGCCGATCCGCCCGACGCGGACGCGGAGCGACCGGATGACCGCGTCGGGCGCGAGGGCCCGGGCGCGGCGGGTGAGCTCGGGACCGGACGCGCCAGGCTCCTCGGCCAACGCGACGAGCAGTTCGTGCAGGTAGAACGGGTTGCCGCTCGTCACCTCGACGGATACCTGCGCCAGGTCGGAGTCGGCTCGCTCGCCGAGCGCTTCGCGCGCGAGCTCCTGTGCGGCCCCCGCGCCCAACGGGGTCAGGCTCTCGACGCGCACCCGCGGGTGGCCGGCGATCCGATCGAGCGCCGCTCCGGCCTCCTCGCCCGTTTCGGTGGCGGGCCGGCGGGTCATGACCACCGCGGCGGGGAGCTCGTCGAGGCGATGAAGGACGTAGAGCACGAACTCGAGTGACGCCGCATCGCACCAGTGCAGATCGTCGAGGGCCAGCAGCGTGGGCCGCGTCTCGGCGGCGCCGGCCATCACCGTGAACAGGCCGTGCGACAGCGTGAGGTCGCCGACGTCGCCCGGGTCGGGTAGGTCGTTGCCCGCGCCGGCCAGCGAGCGCACGCGATCGGGCGCCTCGGCCAGGAAGACCCGGCGGGCGTCGGGCGCGAGGTCGGCGACGAGCGCCCGGACGAGCTGGCCGGCCACGCCGAAGGCCAAATTCTGCTCGAGCTCGGCCCCGGCGGCGCGCAGCACCCGCATGCCGCGACGGCGCCCCTCGTCGAGTGCCGCCTCGTGCAGCCGCGTCTTGCCCATCCCGGCGTGTCCCTCGATGAGCAGGGCGGCGCCATCGCCGGCCGCGATCGAATCGAGCGCAGCAGCAATCGCCTCGAGCGGCAACTCACGCTCCAGGAGGCCCTTGCGTCCACGCAGGGGCCGACCACGTCTGTCGGGCGCCTCCCGCACCGGCATATAGAGCAATGTACCCAGACTGGTCGCTTTTAGCGCTAACACTCTCGACCAATCGAGCCGTCACCGCGTCGAGGCGA